>NZ_PJBX01000151.1:0-12611 GCF_002836335.1 Psychrobacter sp. Sarcosine-02u-2
CCATAACCTTTTTAAACACTATAATTTTGGATCTAGGCAATTTCACTTAGGTACTTAGGTAATACAGACATGGCCAAAAACGCCCTACAAGAACAACTCTTAAAAGCTGGATTGGTGGATAGCAAAAAAGCCAAAAAAATCAGCAAACAGTCACAGCATGCCAAGCGCACAGGTGACGCATCAAATCTTGAAGCCAAAAAAGCCTTGGCAGACGCTCAAGCCAAAAAAATAGAAAAAGACCAAAAGCTCAATCAAGAAAAACAGCAGCTTTTAGAAGAAAAAACGCTAAGAGCCAACGTTATCCAAATGATTAGGCAACATCAAATCACAGAAACACAGGGTGACATCACTTATCAGTTTGTTGATAATGGCAAAATTAAAAAGATTTATATCTCCCAAAAGCTCTATGATCAAATCGTAGCGGGTCATGTGGTGATTGCACGCTTAGAAGACGATTATGCGCTGCTTCCTCGTCCACTAGCTGATCGTATCAACGCCAAGCTCGAAGGTTTCATTGTGGTGTCGAATGACAAGTCAGAGGTCGAGCTGGCAGAAGATGACCCTTATGCCGCTTATGTTATTCCAGATGATTTGATGTGGTAATCTACTAAACATTAATCAAAATCCCCTGTATAAGTTATCTATATAGGGGTTTTTTTGACAGTGCAATAAAAACAGCAATTACAATGGTAGCAAAACGTGCTTACTCTTCTGATAAGCAGACAAGCCATCAGCACCCAATTCGCGACCAATGCCACTTTGCTTAAACCCGCCCCAACCTGCTTCAGGTACTACAATTTGCTGCTCGTTAACCCAAATATGACCAGCTTGAATTTGTAGCGCCATCTCTAACGCTGCACTTTCATTGGCGCTCACAATAGTCGCTGCCAAGGCATACTTACTATCATTGGCAAGTTCAACCGCCCACGCATCGTCTGCAAAGGTGGTACTGACCAATACCGGCCCAAATACTTCTTCTGTCCATAACCGACTACTCACTGGTACCTCTGTATAAATGGTCGGCGTGACAAAATACCCTTGACGCTCTAGTATCTTGCCACCTGTTAGGCAATTAAGATTTTCATCAACCGCGATATCGATATACTTTTTGACTTGCGCAAGTTGCTGCGCACTGACCAATGGACCCATTTGCGTATCGACAGCAAAACCATCGCCAATTTTCAAAGTTTCTGTTTTTACTCTTAATGCCGCAAATAACGACTGAGCAATGTCTTGATGGACGAGCAATCTTGAGGTCGCAGAACAAATCTGACCGGCGTTGGTAAAGATACCACCGATGATTAAATCACAGGCATAATCAATATCAGCATCTGCGCGCACTACGATAGCGGACTTACCACCAAGCTCTAGACTGATATCCTTGATACCTGTTGCTGCTTGGCGCATTACTTTTTCACCGACGACATTACTGCCGGTAAAAGACACTTTGTCAATCAACGGGTGGCTGGTCATCGCCGCACCTACTTCTGCTGCGCCCGGTAGGATATTGACCACCCCTTTTGGCAGCTTAATAGTAGACAATATATTGCCCAGCATCAACTCTGGTAATAGTGTCACCTCTGATGGTTTGAGAATAACGGTACACCCTGCCGCCAGTGCGGGCGCTAGTTTCCAGGCGGTGGTCACCATCGGAAAGTTCCAAGGCACGATAAGGGCGCAAATACCAACGGGCGCATAGGTTTTTAATAAGCGTATGCTTGACTCGTTTGTCTCGACCTTAGACCAAGTCGTCTGCTCGGTGATAAGATTGGCATAATAGCGATAACAATCAATGGCGTCGCTCACGTCTATTTTCGCCTCTGCAATCGGCTTACCATTATTCAATACCGACAACGCAACCAGCTTCTCAAACTGCTGCGCCATCGTATCTGCAATCGCCTGCAGATAACGCGCCCGCTCATTGACGCTGGTTTGCGACCAAGTTGCATAAGCGCGTGATGCGGCATAAGCGGCGCTGTCTACCTGTGCGCTACGACACAAGCGAGTTTTTGCAATGACTTCGCCGGAGTTTGGATCATATAAAGCATGCTCATCTACTGATTCAGAGGCTGCAATCGTGACCCAATCACCCTCTATGTAGGCGGCATTTAACCTAACTTCATTTTTCATGCTTTGCTGAGCGGCGGCTCTCGTTAAGGATAAAGAATTTGTTATTTCCATGATGACTAGTTGCCTTATATTGTTTAATAAAGTTGTCTTTACGCTAACTGTTCACTGCTTTTTTAATGCCAAAATGAGGCGTTGCAATCACGACTAATACAATAGATGCGCCACCGACGTAATGACCACCAAGCTAATCAGCGTCCTCAAGATAAAAATCATAAACAGCTCTAAGACGTTCAGCTTGATGTTTGATTTCAATATCAGCGCGCCTACCTCAGACATATAGATAATCTGGGTAATAGAAGCTGCACCAACGATAAAACGCGTCATTTCACTCTCGATACTTTTACCAACCAAGGCTGGCAAGTACATATCGGCAAAGCCCATAATCATCGCCGGTGCCGCCTCTGCTGCCTCTGGAATTTGCAATAATTCAAGTAATGGCACGAGCGGCGCAGAGAGCCAATTAAATACCGGCGTGTATTCTGCCAAACCAAGACCAATGACGCCAATAGCAAAAATCACTGGAATTAAGCCAAAATAAATATCAAATAAGTTCTTTAGGCTATGCTTAAACACTTTCCCTAAGCTTGGCATAGAATGCGCGCGCGTGACGGCACGATTGATCGCCCATTGGTAAGTAGAATACTCAGTAGGGATTTCTTCATCGAGCATACTTTTGCCAGAATGATAAGTGTCAGGTTTTAATGACAGCGGCGGTATACGCGGCATAATAATCGCGGCGATAAAACCAGTTGCAGCAATGGTCAGATAAAAGAAAACAAAGTTGTTATCGACGCCGATGGTTTTGGCAACGACATAGGTAAAGGCGATGGACGTCACCGAAAAGGTGGTGGCAATAATTGCCGCTTCACGCTGACTATAGTAGCTTTTATCATACTCTTGCATGGTCACCAGCAGACCAATAGAGGCGGCGCCAAACCAAGAGGACATGGCATCGACCGCAGAGCGACCCGGCAATCTAAATAATTTAACGAACACTTTACTAGATAAAGTACCCAAAAACTCCATCAAACCGAAATCAGTCAGAAATGGTAAGGATAAAATGGCAAAAAAGAACAAAGGAATAAGGATAGGAATCAGGTCTTCAAAAATCACGCCGCCGGTATTACGATTGATGATAAATTCAGGGCCGACTTGTAAATAAATCATCCACGCAAACAGCACGCCCAAAAAGCGCGCGCCAAGCCAAAACCAATCGACATCAAAAAGCTTTGCCCACATAGAGCCTTCATGCAGATTGGGTCTTAATACCTTAACGGCCAGCGCCCCAATAAAGGAGGTCGTCACAATTGCCAATACCGCGTAAACCACATAACTGCCCAGCACTGCTTGCAAGGTATCGGTTAATACGCCCAATAAAATGGTGACTTTGCCATCCCACTGAAAGGGAATAATAAACAGCGCAATACCCAGTGCTGAAAATAGCAAAAACTTCCACATGGAGGCACGCCAATGTAGCCCTTCCGGCGTGCCTGAAACGATGGTATTGTTGCCTAAGATTGGCTGCTGGGATTTATCGATATAGTTCGTCATTCAATCCTCCTTGATAGGCGACGAGCGCCAATTTTTTTTGGCTGCCCAATCTATCCATAGACTGAGCGCATTGCGCAAATAGTGAGATAACGTTTTATAAGTTATTTTTAGTAGCAATTACGCTTTAGCTAAAGCAGGTAAAACCTTTACCCATTTCAAGAAGAAATTTATCGGCTTCATCGACTTCATAAATAATTGGTTGTTTGCCTTTGATGTCTTCTTTTAATGCCTCGAGCAGCTGCTGCTTATCTGTGATTCGACGATAACCGGCGCCAAATCCTGCGGCTAACGGCTCAAAGTTCGGGGTTTTAATATTGACCCCAATCAAAGGCAAGCCGCCCTCTTGCATATAGCGGCGAATCTCACCGTAACCTTGGTTGTTCCATAACAGCACAATTAATGGTAGCTCAAGCTCAGCGGCACAGATTAATTCGGCAATGGTAAATTGAATACCGCCATCACCAATCAGGCTAATAACGGGCGCTTTTGAGCCAATCATGGCACCAATCGCAGCGGGCAAACCATAACCTAAGGTGCCAAAGCCCGTCGATGAGTTAAACCATCGACGCGTAGTTAACGCTTCAAAGCCAAGATTGCCGCTATAAACAGGCTGGGTTGAATCGCCAACGAAGATAACGTCTTCCACCTCATCTCGAATCAGCTGTAGTAGCGCGTTTTGACCAGCAAAATCTGGCGTCATTTCTTCTATCAACGCTTGCTTTACCTTTGCTACTCGCGGTGCTGCTTGATGATGCAGCGGTTGATTTTCTAAGCGCGTACATAGACCACTAATGGCCATTTGCGCATCCGACAATAGCGCAATATCCGCTCTAAACGGACGCTGTAATTGCTGAGCATCACAGTCAATTCGAATCAGCGTGCCATTGATTTGGAACCCACCATTAAAGAAGACGTCATAATCAGTCTCACCAAGCTCCGTCCCTATCGCTAAGACCAAGTCGGCCTCGCTAATCACGGCGCGACCAACATCCAATGACTGATTGCTACCCAAACTCAGCGGATGCGCAGGCGGCAACAAACCTTTAGCATTGATGGTCAAAAATGTTGGCGCATCGATAAGTTCTGCCAGTTTTTGCGCGTCATGATTAACATCCACGCAGCCACCACCATAAAGTAAGACTGGATTTTTTGCCGTTTTTAAGGTTTCAACAATCAAATCTAATTGCGCAGGATGAGGTAGCGGTTTGTTTGCTTGTAATTGCGCCAAAATATTATTAGTAGATTGGCTGTTGAGAGAAGTGTCTAGCTTATTTAGTTTAGGCGGCTTGACGACATGACTGGCATCGGCGGTAATCACATCAATGGGCAGCTGGATATGCACCGGTCCCGGACGCGCGCCATTAAATAACGCAAAAGCTTCAGCTATGACTTTCGGTAACGACTCAGGCTGCCAGACGGTTTTACTCATGAGCGCAACCTTACTTACCATACCTTGCTGGTCGTGCAATTCATGTAAGTGCCCTTCACCGCTGCCGGTATGCTGCACTTTATTGACACTAGATATCACCAGCATCGGTATAGAATCCGCTAACGCTTGCGCCATCGCCGTCATGATATTAGTCATGCCGGGACCAGTGATGATAAAACAAACCCCCACTTTGCCAGACGCGCGATAATAACCATCGGCCATAAAGCCAGCACCTTGCTCGTGACGTGGCGTCACGTGGCGAATATTGGTATTCGGCAGGCCACGATATAGCTCGACCGTATGTACGCCCGGAATACCAAATACCGTCTCCACCCCATAATACTCTAACCACTGGACGAGCAGCTCACCGCAAGTCAAAGATGAGGCAGTTGGCGGAGAATTTGGCGATAAAAAAGGCGTTTGCAGAGAGTGCGTCATGAGTTAATCATCCTAAAAAAATTCAATAGCAAGTAAATAAGTCGTTCAGTATCAAATCCAAGCTAAACCCAAACTGACCTTTAATTCCTTATAAAAGGCAGTTTGAGTGTATAAATTGTGCTCAATAAATGGCTTTGACCTTATCGTCATAGCGCACGCCCGGTAGGATACATAGCATTTCAAATAGCAGGTTCGCGGCTAGTACCGAAGTATTGCCAAACGGGTCATACGGCGGTGACACTTCTACTAAATCGCCACCAACTACATCCAGTCCGCGCATACCGCGAATGATTTCAATGGCTTGTGTTGACGTTAATCCACCGATTTCAGCGGTTCCCGTACCCGGTGCAAACGCCGGATCAATGCCATCGATATCGAAACTTAAATAGACAGGGCCGTCGCCTAATTTTTCGCGCACTTCTGCCATGAGTGGTGTCAATGATTTATACCAGCACTCCTCAGCAGGCACGACGCGAAAGCCTTGCTCGGTTGACCAATCAAACTCTTCGGCGCTATAACCCGTGCCACGCAGACCAATCTGAACGACGCGATTGCCATCGATAAGGTTCTCTTCGACAGCTCGGCGGAACGGCGTACCATGGGCGATTTGCTCGCCAAACATCTCATCATTAATATCGGCATGGGCATCGATATGTACCATCCCAACAGGGCCATATTTTTTGGCGAGCGCGCGCAAAATAGGCAAGGCAATCGTATGATCACCGCCTAACGTTAAAGGAATAGCGCCATGGCTAAGGATTTTATCGGTATAGAATTTCTCAATAATATCGACACTTTTTAGCAGGTTGAAAGTATTGATAGGCACATCGCCAATGTCAGCGACTTGTAAAGATTCAAAAGGCGCGGCACGAGTGGCGACATTATAAGGGCGAATCATGCGTGATTCATCGCGAATCTGTCTCGGACCCAATCTTGCACCGCTACGGTTTGAGGCGCCAATATCTAAAGGCACCCCAACGAATGCTACATCTAGCCCTTCAGCATCGGCTTGGGTTGGTAGGCGCATCATAGAAGCGAAGCCGCCAAATCTTGGCATGTCGTTGCCACTTAGTGGTTGGTTAAATTTCATCACTTACATCCTTGTATCGATTGGTCAAAACAGACAATTTGTCTATATTACTTTTTGTCTATGCCGTTTTTTCTATAGCTCTGACAATACCTAAATATCAGAGGCGAGACCATGGTAAAATTCAGAAGTAAACTTCTGGTTTTTCGTAGTAACTTTGATTTATTCGTTATTTGTAGAAGTTTTATAAAAAATCTGGTTAAGACAGATTAAGATAATAGATATGGGAACATGACCTTTAATGCTAGATGAATTGATAAAAATTGATATCAAGACCTTGCGCAGCTTTATGGCCATCGTAGAATGCCAAGGAGTGACCGCCGCGCAGTCACGCTTAAATGTCACCCCGTCTGTCATCAGCGGTCATTTAACCCATTTAGAAGATCGTTTGGGTATGACGCTTTGTCATCGCGGGCGCGCGGGTTTTAAGCTCACCGAAGACGGCGCAGCAGTTTACGAGGCGTGCTTAAGCTTTAATGAGGCAGTGGCCAGCTTTCAACATCAACTACACTATATTCGGCAGCTAGATTCAGTACGCGGCGGTCATATTCGATTATGTCTTATCGATCAGATGCCAACGATTTTTTATGATGTCTTGCGTCAGTGCTTGGCTGCGAGTTATCGTCAAAACCCACTGATACATTTTTCTATCGATGTGCAAAGCCCTGAGAGTATGCTTGATAAGTTACTTAGCAATGAAAGTGATATTGGCGTGGGATATTTTGGCAGCTTCCCGCCCCTACTAACCTTCAAGCCAGCATTTATCGAAAAGCAAGTCGTCTGCTGCGGCCGTGAGCATCAGTTATTTGATAAGTCAGCTGGTTTAACCTTTGAGGATTTGGAACAAAATTATCCTTGGATAAAACGGGGTTATATTACTGATCTAAGTATCAACCACGTCCGTCCAAAAACGTTAAGCGCCACCACGTACCATATGGAGGCGACTGCGCAGCTGATCTTGGCGGGTCATCACGTCGGCTACTTGCCAAATGATTTGGCCAAGCGCTATGAAGAAAAAGGAATGATGAAAATACTATTGCCCAATGAGGCAAGCTACGAGGTCAAGCATCATTGGGCCTATCGAGAAAATCTGCATAAACACGTCGCTGATTTTTTACAGCAAATGACTGGGCTTTTATAGAGTGACAAGCATTTAATGGATAATAATAAAGGATAACGATAAACAGTCATGGCAAAAAATAACGATAAACAGCTACCCTGCTTTTGGTAGCTCTTCACGTTTTAAACCAATCGTTCTAAGTTTGCCTTTATCATCGACTTCTTTGATGACCAGTGACCATTCATCATTAATCGCCACTGTATCGCCCGATACCGGCGCCATATCTAGGTTACCTTTGACGTATTCAGCAACCGTTTGCTGCCACATATTTTTTTCGTTATCTTCTGGTTTGGACTTAAGCTTATCGACCAAAGACTCAGAGGTCATAACACCAGTAAAAAATGGCAAATCGCCCAACTTAACACTCGGTGATAGGAGCCAATCGCCATAAAAATCATCGATAGCTTTGCGGTCTAAGGTGGTGTCATTAAAAATCCGCGCAATTTGGCTGGCATGATTGCCGCGCATCGCATACCACACGCTATCACCAAATTTCAGCTTAGTATCTTCGTCGACAATGACAATCTGCTGCCCGCGTACCAAGGCAAACACACTAATTTCATCAGGGTTAACGTGGTTAGAAATGCTTTTTGGATGACGTCCAATCGCAAACGCCCCAGATTTTACTTGAAACTGATATAAAGTAATGCTCGCCTTATCCGATACCCAAACTTCATGCTTTTCTTCGGGGTCTTTATTATTAGGAATGCGTACTTTAAATAAATCCGCCATAAAGGGAATGGTGGTGCCTTGCAAAATCAAGGATAAAACCACCACGCCAAAGGCAATATCAAACAGCATAAAGGCGCCGTCAATACCCGCCATTACAGGCAAAATAGCAAGGGTAATCGGCACGGCACCGCGCAAACCAACCCAAGAAATAAAACCGATTTCTCGGTCTTTAAATTTAAAGGGTTTTACGCTGCTATAGACCGCGATAGGACGAGCAATCAAAATCATAAAGGCGGCAATCGCAACCGAGTAATACCAAACATTAATGACGTTTGATGGCGTCACCAACAGACCCAGGACCACAAATAAGACGGCTTGCGATAACCAAGCAAAGCTGTCCATCACGCGCATGACATGCTCGGTTGAGCGCACTTTATGGTTGCCTATCAGCACGCCAGCCAGATAAACTGCCAAAAACCCACTACCACCGATTAAATTGGTCGCCGCAAATACTGCCAAGCCCGCCGACAATATCAAAATGGCATACATGCCTTCTGCCAAATGTATCTTCGGTAATAGCCTTGCCAATAAATAACCAAATAATAAACCCATACCGAGGCCGAAGCTCAGCTGCTGTAATAGCAAGCCTATAAAGCCCAGTACCGTTTGTCCCTCAGGGTCGACATTTAGCGCAATCAATCCGGTGACTAATAAAATGGCTAGTGGATCGTTGGCACCAGATTCAAGCTCCAACGTCGCTTGTACGCGGTCGTTAAGTTTAACCCCGCCATTACGCAGCAATGAAAATACCGCTGCCGCATCGGTCGAACCGACAATAGCTGCCATCAATAGCCCAAAGCGCCAATCGACATCGAGTAGCCACGTGACAAAGACGCCCAGTATCATGACCGTTGCCAGCACTCCCCACGTGGCAAGAGTAATAGCAGGTCTTAGCCCCACTCGAAAAGATTTAAAGGAGGTGCGCAGTCCACCATCTAACAAAATACAAGCCAGCGCCGCCTGCCCGACAAAGTTAGCAAGACCATATTGAGAGAACTCAATACCCAAGATACCTTCTTCACCGGCGAGCATGCCCACGACTAAAAACAACAATAATAGCGGCACGCCCAAACGCGCCGACAAGGTACTTGCCATGATACTGACAAAAATTAAAACTGCTCCTACGAAATACAGGATATTTAAGGTATCCATCTTTTTTAAGCCCTATTTTTAATCATTATTATGTAAGTGTGTCCTTTAGCTTTTCTAGCGTACTTGTTGCAAAAGCTTCAAATTGAAATGCTCTAAATTAAACAGTCTTATTGTAGTTTTCTTAACTGTCTAACTTTAAAAACCCAATCTATAAAAGCCTACTCTATTGTATAACATAGAATCCTAACGGTAGTTTGTGTTAAGCGTCGCAAGCCTGCAATTCATATAAAAACTATCAATGACTACCCATTTATATCGTTCAATCATAAAGGCTTTTAGCGCCGCTATAAACCTTCGCCTGAAAATACTAAAAAAGTCCTATTTAGCATAATGCCAAATAGGACTTTTCTGTTTTATAAGTGCTCAGTGTTTTTATAAATGCTTAATCATTATTAATGGTAAATGATAAATACTCATGCAAATTATAAAATTATATTACTTAGGCTATTTTGGTTTAAGGGCAGCACTGATATCAGCCAATAATGGCGGGATATCGTGTTTATCTGTCATCACTTCTAACATCACCAGTTTATCTTTGGTGGCCGCTGCTTTCTGGAGCGCTGCTTTTAGTTCGCCAGCGGTTTCTGCTTTAAGGATTAAGCTGTTTTCTTCTGTCGCGCCAAAGGCTTTTGGCATCATTTGCCAGTCGCACTTAGGAATGTCATTATAGCGCTGATTTTCACCATGAATCGCTCGCTCAACGGTATAGCCATCGTTATTAATCAGGACAATAACCGGATTGATGCGCTCTTTAATCATTAACGCGATTTCTTGAATGGTTAATAAAGCCGAGCCGTCACCAATCAATAAGATACTACGCTTATGCGGTGAGGCAATAGCGCCACCCAAACTCGCTGGCAAGGTATAGCCGATTGAGCCCCACATTGGTTGCCCATAAGACGTCACCCCTTCTGGCAGCCGCACATCACTGATACCAAAATACGCCGTGCCTTGGTCAGAAAATACGAGGTTTTTATCATCAAGCGCATCGGCGATGATATGCCACAAGTCATCTTGGCGAATCGGCTCGTCATCCTTGCCGTTTTGCTCATGCGGCTGCATCTCTTTGCAAAACTGCTTCGGTACGATATTAACGCCTGAGGTCATGACTTCATGCAGGGTTTGCAGCGCATCTTTGAGCGCAATCGGTGCAAAGTTTTGACCGCTGATAGATGCCCGCTCATAATGCAAATCAACCACAACTTTTTCATCAATATTTTGGCTAAAACCTGCGGTGGTTGTGTCGGTATATTGCACGCCAATTTTAATTAAGCATTCGCAATTTTCTACCGCGTCTTTAACCACAGGACGCGATGCCACACCTGCATAAGTACCCGCCCAACGCTCGCTGTTTTCATCAAGCAAGGTTTTGCCCCATGATAGCGTGGTATAAGGAATATCGGTATCAGCAATTAAAGCCTTTAGCTGATTTTGTAATCCCAAACGATGCACCATCAAATCTGCCATCAGTGTGGTGGTTTTATTAGGTAAAAACTCTATGAGTGCTTGCTTAAAGTCTGCCAACGCGGCTTGGCTGGTGATATCTTCTTGGCTGTCATCAAGCTTGGTCGTTGGCGGATAAATCGGCATTTTTGCCACATCTGGTGATAATAACAAATAACCGGGACGATGCTTTTTCAGAATAACTCGAATCACACGATCAATCTCAGAGGCAGCGTTATCAGGCGTGATTTGCGCGCGTGCCACGGTGACAGGTTCCACCATTTTAATAAAATGATTAAAAACGCCATCACCCAAGGTATGGTGAATCCGGCGTTTTGAATCTTGCAGGGCGGTACTTGGCGCACCGACTACATGCAATACGGGTGCGTACTCGGCAAAAGAGCCTGCAGTAGCATTAATCGCCGACAGCTCACCCACGCCAAAGGTCGTCACCATAGCAGCAAAACCACGCTCACGTGCGTAGCCATCAGCAGCATAGCCAGCATTTAGCTCATTGGTATTGCCGACCCAGCGCAACTTATCAGACGCAATAATATTATCTAAAAACGTTAAATTAAAATCACCGGGCACGCCAAAGATTTCAGTCGCACCCGCTTCAGCGATACGATCGAATAAATAATCCGCGATGGTATATTGTTGACTCATTTTTTATCCTTAATGCTTAAAATTATAAATATTGATGACTATCAATAAGAATGACATTTCTTATAAAATGCACACCAGCTTATTTCTTCCATACAAAGCTTTTGGAATACATATTATAATAAACTGTTATAACATAAAATTATGGCTAGATGACATGCCTGTTTTGCTAACTTTTACTTTTTTTCGTGATAGGTGTTGACAGATAAATAAAACTGCGTATAATACGCCATCATCAACTGACGATAGTTAATTGATAATTAGCGGGAATAGCTCAGTGGTAGAGCATAACCTTGCCAAGGTTGGGGTCGAGAGTTCGAATCTCTTTTCCCGCTCCAAATACTTAAAAAGCCTCACTTAACAGTGAGGCTTTTTTTTGTCCGATTTTTAAGGGCTACAGGGTTTTCTATTATTAGCTATTCAGTCTAATTGCTAAGTTTATCTAACATATTAAAAGCTCAAAAATCAGCACCGTGACCAAAACGTGGAAAAGTAAATATAAAAAATAACCCCAACCTTAATTGCAGGCCTTGGAACGTCATATATATAAGGCTCTGCCACTTATTCATCTGAGAATCTCTTTCAACTTTGTAGTTCCTCAAGACTCTTCATCATCTTTATTATTTGGCTTATAAATAAATAAGTCACCCACCTGTACATCCAAAAACTCACATAACTGGTCGATAGTATTGAAGTCAATTCTTGATGACTCTTCATTGTATAGGTTACGAAGTGTTGAAATGCAATGGCTTAACAACTGATGAGCAGGACGGGACACCTTCTACTTTTTAGCATGAACTTTATCCATTACAAATAAAATCACAACTTCCTATTTATAAATGCATTGACAGTCAGCCTTATTAACG
>NZ_PJBX01000152.1:0-12504 GCF_002836335.1 Psychrobacter sp. Sarcosine-02u-2
GTAGTGCCAGTTATCGTACAACATTATACCAACGGCCTTTTTATTCTCTTAATGATACCAATCTTATAAAAGCCAGTCTTAAAACAGCTGTTTCCATAAAGCTGATAGATAACCATGCTTAAAATCAAATAAGGAAACCTCATGACTTATACTTTTAACCGTCAATTCCCTGAAACCCGCTTGCGTCGCTTGCGTTATAACGATAACGTCCGCGCGATGATTCGTGAAGTTGAGCTGCATCCTAAGCACTTTATCGCACCCGTATTTGTTTTAGAAGGCGAAAACAAGCGCGAAGCCATAGCTAGTATGCCCGGCGTTGAGCGCCTATCGATTGATCTGTTGATTAATTATGCCAAAGAATTATTAGCAGAGGGCGTCACCACTATCGATATCTTTCCTGTCATTGATAATTCATTAAAAACGCCTGATGGCAAATCGGCTTATGATGAAAATGGCTTAAGCGCGCGCGCCGTCAAAGCAGTCAAAGATGCCGTACCAGAAATGGTGGTAATGACTGATGTGGCACTAGACCCTTATACCTCTCACGGTCAAGACGGTCTGCTCGATGACTCAGGCTATGTGGTCAATGATGAAACGGTCGAAGTCTTGGTCAAGCAAGCGCTTGTACATGCCCGTGCAGGCGCTGATATCATCTCGCCAAGTGATATGATGGATGGGCGTATCAAAGCTATGCGTGATGCCTTTGAAGCTGAAGGCTTTGTCAACACCGCTATCATGGCCTACTCTGCCAAATATGCTTCTGCTTACTACGGTCCGTTCCGTGATGCCGTTGGGAGTGCCGGCAACTTAAAAGGTGGGCATAAAAAGCAATATCAGATGGACTTTGGCAACCGCGCCGAAGCGCTGCACGAAGTTGCCATGGATATCAATGAGGGGGCTGATATGGTGATGATTAAACCGGGTCAGCCGTACTTAGACCTAATTCGTGAAGTTAAAAACACCTTTGGCGTACCAACCTTTGCGTATCAAGTGTCTGGTGAATACGCCATGCATATGGCTGCTATTCAAAACGGCTGGCTAACCGATGCGGTGATTTTGGAATCCTTGATTGGTTTCCGCCGTGCAGGCGCTGATGGGATTTTGACTTATTTTGCCCTAGAAGCGGCTCGTCAGTTGAATAACGCTTAATATAAATTAAATCGTTTTATACAAAGAACCGCGCCAGCTTATATACAAGCTAGCGCGGTTTTTTTTAGCTTAATTTAAAAAGCTCAATATTAGCTTAATTTAAAAAGCTCAATAAAAGCTAGAAACGTGCACGGTCATGAGGTTCGTTAAAATCAAGCACGGGACCGACAGGGATAATACGCGTGGGATTAATGTTGGCGTGACTGGTATAATAATGCGCCTTGATATGCTCGATACTGACCGTCTCGGCGATACCGGGCACCTGATATAAATCACGCAGATAACCCCAAAGATTGGGATAATCAACAATACGGCGGATATTACATTTAAAATGCCCAACATATACCGCATCGAACCGTACTAGCGTGGTAAATAAGCGCCAATCGGCCTCAGTAATCGTATCACCGAGCAAGTAACGTTGGTCAGCCAAACGTGCCTCTAACGTATCAAGCGCGTCAAATAGCGTCACTACCGCTTCTTTGTACGCAGCTTCGGTTGTGGCAAACCCTGCTTTATACACGCCGTTATTCACCGCTGAATACACGAATTCATTAATCGTATCGATTTCTGCGAGCAACGCTTTTGGTAAAAAATTAACGTCCGTCGCCCCTGCTTCATCAAAAGCAGAATTTAACATCCGAATAATCTCAGACGATTCATTACTAACGATGGTGTTGGTTTTTTTATCCCATAATATTGGTACGGTCACGCGCCCAGTATAGTTGGGCTTAGCCGCTACATACACCTCATACAAATAGCTGGCATTGACAATCGGATCGGCAATCACGCCAGCACCTTCTGCAAACGTCCAACCTTTATCGCCCATAAACGGATGCACAACAGACAGCGAAATCATATCTTCCAAGCCTTTGAGCTTGCGATAAATCGTGGTGCGGTGCGCCCACGGGCAAGCAAGCGACACATATAAATGATAGCGATTGGCTTCGGCTTTAAAGCCACCCACGCCGGTTGGCCCTGCGCTACCGTCCGCTGTTACCCAGTTTCTAAAACCAGCATCTTCGCGTACGAAGCGTCCACCGCTCGCCTCGGTGTCATACCACTTATCCTGCCATTGACCATCAACCAATAAGCCCATGTTTTGCTCCTGTTTATTTTAGTTTTAAATGAATGGATACTAAAAACGACTGCTAGCAAACAATCAGCATTAAATAACTGCCATCGTTATTAGTTTTAAGAGTTATAGTAACATTTCTATGTTGCCTAGCCATTAAGCTTTGTTCGTCTCTCAAACAAAGCTTAATGGCTAGCAGGTCTAGCGGAACAACAATGAGCAAGCGTTGGTGCCACCATACTTTATCAAAGATAAAGATAATGTAAGTCTCTTTCAAACAGCATTAAATACCCGTTATTTTGAACTGAGCTATTATTAGTTTTACAGGCTATTGCCGCGATTTGCATTTTAGAGGCCTTAATAAAGTAGATTACTAGTTTAAACATTTCGACTACTCATACTATCAGTCATTTAAGATACTTTAGAATTTGATGGAATAGGATTTTATAGTGACCAGTGTTTTAGAGCTATTGCACACCATCCCGAATTGGCACTTGGCAGGCTTATTTGTCGCTGGCATGGTCGCTTTTATCATCTCTACGGTGTCTGGCGGCGGCGGGGCCATGCTATTGATACCTGTCACCTCTTCAATGATAGGAACAGCCGTTACGCCTCCCGTGATCAATTTGGCCACGCTTATTAGCAATGCCTCACGGCTCTATCTATTTTGGCATGACATTGATTGGTCCTTGACCAGATACTATGTTCCTAGTGCCATTGTAGGGGCATGGCTTGCCGCCTTGGTATTTAGTCGCTTGGATGCAGGGTGGATTCAGTTATTGGTTGGCGTATTTTTGGTATCGACCATTTTCCAATATAGGTTCGGTAAAGTCGATAAAACCTTTGATATGCCAAAATTCGGCTTTATACCTTTGGGTTTTGTCATTGCTTTTATGAGTACTTTGGTCGGTGGTCTCGGACCTATACTCAACCCTTTTTATATGAATGCTGGGCTAGAAAAAGAAAACCTGATTGCTACTAAAACTGCCAACTCCTTTTTTGTGGGTATCATGCAAATCGGCGGCTACGCTTTCTTTGGCGTATTCCCTGCCAGACTTTGGCTATATGGACTGGTACTAGGGTTAGGTGCGGTCGTCGGCAATATCATTGGTAAGCATTTTTTAGCGGGAATGACGATTAGTCAGTTTAGAATAATGCTACTCATACTCATGGTTATTAGTGGGCTGATAATGATAATAAGAAACGTCAATGTGCTGTTTTAATAAGTCATTTGGTTTTATTGACGATCTATCATAATGATTAAATGATATTGACTTCATAACTAAATTTCCCTGCCAGTCCATATGACTCTCTATACTCGATAGGGTCACCCTCTAAATTTTTGGCAATACGGCATACTTTAACCAAACTTTCTTGTTTATTATTGCCTAAATAAGGGTCTATATGATTGGTTATAAAAAATAGCGTCTCGACGGCAGACGACACAAACTGTCCACACTTTGTATAATAAAAAGGATAAAGAAGATTCTCAAAATCTTCAGGCGCCAAGTTGGCAAAGGCTTCGTAACAGCTTTTAGGAAGCCATATCTTTTCACTCAGTAAGACTTTGTCTTCGACTATACGAACCCGCTCTATATAAATGAGCGCTTCATGTTCATCTATATCTAATTTTTGGTTAATATCATCAATCGCGTCTATCACTGAGATTTTTTTAATTATTCCTGTTGGCGTGACATAACCAGATTCTTTATCACGAAATTTAAAAAATCTTAATAATGAGCTATTAAAATCTGGACGCTTTAAAAACGTCCCTCTGCCCTGCTGTTTTATTAAAACCCCTTCCTCCACCAGTTTTTCAACCGCTTTACGCACGGTGCCTACCGATACCTGATATTTATCAGCAAACTCTTGCTCGCTAGGTAAAGGTGTGTTTTCATCCCACTTGCTCTCTGTCAGTAAGGTTTGTATGTGCCATCTTACCTGCTCATATCGTGGCATTTTAAAGTTTTTGAAATTGTCTATCATTGTTTCACCGTCATGGAAAATTTTTAATAACTCGATTTTTTTAAGCGACATTATTGCCGTAAAAGTAAGACTATTCTAATCGTTTTAATAGGTATTTTTGATCCGCTTGTTATTATCAACCTTATCTAATTCATATGAGTTTTTTTGCTATCATTCTACTTAATTAGAGGCGCTGCTAAGGCTTATTTGACTTATCGTTTATAAAGTTATTTTTCGATATTAGCGTACTGCTTTTTACTCTATAAAAGCTGCTATGGCTTTTTATAGAATTCATACCGTTAAAATCAAGGGGCAGTTGTGACACTTTATATTCTCGCAGCCATCGTAATATGCATTATTTTAGGCTATACCACCAAAATCAATATCGGCTTGTTTGCTATTGCGTTTTCGTATCTGATTGGTTGTTTCGGTATGGGGCTAAAGGCTTATGAGATTATTGAGCTATGGCCGCTAAAAATCTTCTTTGTCATTTTTGCTGTGACGCTTTTTTATAACTTCCCTCTCGCAAACGGTGCGTTAGAAAAACTATCGAACCATTTAATCTATAGGTGTCGTCATTTTCCAGCATTTTTGCCATTGATTATCTTTTTTGTTGCTACAGTTGTCGCAAGCTTAGGCGCAGGCTATTACACCGTTTTGGCGACAATGGCACCGATGATTCTGCTTTTGTCTAAACGTACCAATTTAAACATCGTTATTGCCACCTTATCTGTCAATTATGGTGCGCTCGCCGGTGCTAACTTTATTACCTCACAAAGCGGCGTTATCTTTAGGGAGCTGATGCGCGGCGCAGGCGTTGCCAATGATAATAGCTTTACTTATGTTTTAGGGGTTTTCGCTGCTACTTTTGTCATACCTGTAATTCTCTTGGGTGGCTATAGCGTGTTCAATGCCAAAAATAGCAAAATCTCGATTGAAACGACAATGCCAGAGCCTTTTGATAGTAAGCAAAAACAATCTATTATGCTGATTTTTACCATGATGGCGACTGTGCTGATTGTCCCTATTTTAAATCTACTCATGCCGCAAGTATCAGCGATTGAGTTTTTGAACGCTCGGATCGATATTGGTTTTATCGCGGTTATTTTTGCTTTAATCAGCCTATTTTTAAAGTTAGGCGACGAAAGAGCAGTGATAGCACTCATACCTTGGAATACGCTTATTATGATTTGCGGTGTCGGTATGTTGATTCGCCTCGGTGTAGAGGTAGGGGTCATTTACGAGCTCACCGAATGGCTCAGTACCAACGTCCCTATCTGGTTGATACCGACGCTAGTCTTCGTTATCAGCGCAATCATGTCCGTATTTGCCAGTACACTTGGCGTCGTCGCCCCTACTTTGTTTCCTATAGTGTTACCCCTATCCGTTGCCTCTGGCATAAGTCCTTTATTACTCTTTACCTGTATTGTTGTGGGCGCGCAAAGCTCATCACTGTCACCTTTTTCATCAGGTGGTAGTCTCATGTTAGGCGCCTCTCAAGTCGTTATAGAAAAAAATAAGCTCTTTACTGCTCTGTTATTCAAAGCTGTGCCCTTAGACATCTGTGTTGGGATAATAGCAATCTTAGTGATCCAACTTATCTTTTAATGCCTTATAAATAAGAGAAAGCTATAAAAGTGTTTGTTATTTATAACTGAAAGCTAAGCATAAGAATAATAGTCAATACCCTTATGCGTCTCTATAGTATAATAAAATTCATACAGACATACATATGTTTCTTGTCATTTACAAAATATTCTGTTACTTTTATACAGTGACAAAAAAACATATTTTGATGAAATGCAGTAACTTCGTTAGTCTGATCGTAGCTTCAAACATTAATAACGGGTTGCGCCGATCAGAATTCTATTGAAACTTTAGTACAAATATACACACAAGGAGTGTCGTGTGAAAAAACTTTCCTATCTGGCTCTTGGCCTATCTATTCTATCTTTGACTGCCTGTAACAACGCTAATGAAACGACCAGTACAGATGCAGCCGCGACAGATGGCTCAAGTGAGCTGACTGCTCCTTCACGTCCTGAATGTATCGCACCTGCCAAGCCAGGCGGCGGCTTTGACTTGACTTGTAAGCTTGCTCAAGCGGGTTTGAAAGACACTGGCATCTTAAAAGATCCTATGCGCGTGACCTATATGCCAGGCGGGGTTGGTGCGGTTGCTTATAACAAAATCGTTGCCAATGATCGTGATAATGGTGATGCCATTATTGCCTTCTCAACCGGCTCTATTCTTAATTTATCACAAGGTAAATTTGGTAAATTCACTGAAAAAGATGTGAAATGGCTAGCCGGTGTCGGCACAGATTATGGCGCTGTCGCCGTCAATGCGGATTCAGACATCAAAACTTTAGATGATTTGGTTAAGGTTCTAAAAACACATCCAAAATCAGTCAGCTTCGGCGCGGGCGGTAGTGTCGGTGGTCAAGATTGGATGCAAACTGCCATATTGGCCAAAGCCGTTGGCGTCAATCCTAACGACATGACGTATGTGGCGATGGAAGGTGGCGGTGAAGCAATCACAGCGGTCATGGGTAATCACATCACCGCCGTTAGTGCTGGCATTGCCGAGCTTATGCCGCAAACCACTGCTGGCAAATTGCGCGTCCTAGCCGTATTTGCCGATGAAAGGTTGGATGGCACTATGAGCGATATTCCTACTGCTAAAGAGCAAGGCTATGATGTCACGTGGCCGGTCGTTCGTGGTTACTACATGGGTCCAGATGTGAGCCCAAGTGCTTATAACTGGTGGAAGGATGCCTTTGATAAGATGCTTGCCGATCCAAAATTTGCTGAGCTACGTGAACAGCAAGAATTATTGCCATTCTCTATGACCGGTGAAGAGCTACAAGAGTATGTTTATAAGCGTACGGGTGAGCTTCGTGAGTTGTCTGCTGAATACGGTCTTGTTGAGGCTGAAGCCAAATAGTGAGCTTGGTGTTCAATCACGTTATTGATTGAATACTAAAGTTTGATCGTATTCTTAAAAGGCTGGCAGAAAATAGAGATGCCAGCCTTTTTGCCCTAACATTCTAGGAGTCCTATTATGACTATGGAACGTCTGTTTTCTGGGCTAATGGCACTGGTGAGCTTATTTTTAATATACCTAGCCATTGGCTATGTCGCTCCTATTGCCTATGATCCCATCGGCCCTCGCCCTTACCCGATTTTAATCTTTTCATTGCTGGCATTTGGCGCGCTAGTTGTTGCTTTTCGTCCAGCAAGCTTTACCAAGCCGATAGAATTAGGGCTTACCAAACCAATTATTAGAAACTTAGTACTCTGTGCGCTTGCGTTACTCGTCTATGGTTTGATTTTTGAGGTACTGGGCTTTATTGTTGCCACCATTCTGATGTCCTTTGCCGTAGGTTTACTATTTGCTGGCAACCCGCTTAAAAGCTTTATCTTTTCAGTGTTAATCAGTATTGGCTTATACGTCTTATTTGACATACTTTTGGATGTCAAATTACCACTTGGATTATTATCAGGGATAATAGGATAGCCAGTATGGATACTTTTGAATTTTTAATGCACGGTTTCGCTATTGCATCTACCCCAGAGAACTTACTGATTGCACTTATCGGTGCTTTTTTGGGTACCATTGTCGGTATGTTGCCTGGACTTGGTCCTATTAACGGTGTGGCGATATTACTGCCTTTCGCCTTTGCTTTAGGATTACCACCAGAAAGTGCGCTCATCTTACTTGCCGCCGTCTATCTTGGTTGTGAATATGGTGGTCGTATCTCCGCCATTCTCATTAACGTGCCAGGTGATGCTGGCGCTATTATGACGACATTAGATGGTTATCCATTAGCCAAACAAGGCAAGGCCGGTATTGCACTTTCTTTATCCGCCGTCAGCTCCTTCGTTGGTGCGACGATTGCCACGATCGGTGTGGTTTTATTTGCCCCGTTATTAGCCAAGTGGGCCATCTCATTTGGGCCCGCCGAATATTTTGTATTGATGGTATTTGCTATTACCTGTCTCAGCGGTTTGGTCGGTGATCAACCCATTAAAACTGGTATTGCCGCTCTAATCGGTCTTGGTTTAGCGACGGTTGGTGTCGATGCGGTTACAGGGATTTACCGCTTTACTTTTGATTCGGTCAACCTATCTGATGGTATTCAATTCACCACTATTGTGATTGGTTTTTTCAGTGTCAGTGAAATCTTAATCTTACTCGAAAAAACTACTACTGGACACAAGGTAATTGAGCAAGGTAAGCGTAGTTTATTAAACCTTAAAGAGTTTATGTTTACCTTAGGCGCGATGTTACGTAGTGGTTTAATGGGCTTTGTTGTTGGTATTTTACCGGGTGCAGGGGCTACTATTGCGAGTGCCATGACTTATGCCAGTGAACGCAAAATCGCTGGTGACAAAGGTACGTTTGGTGACGGTGATCTGCGCGGTGTTGCATCGCCAGAGGCAGCGAATAATGCCTCAGCTTGTGGCTCGTTTGTGCCTATGCTGACTTTAGGTGTGCCAGGTTCAGGTACTACAGCGGTTATGATGGGTGCGCTAACTTTGTACAACATCACTCCGGGCCCGCAGTTATTTACCGAGCAGCCTGATATCGTTTGGGGTCTGATTGCCTCTTTATTTATCTGTAACGTTATTTTGCTGGTAATGAATATTCCATTGGTTGGCTTATTTGCAAAATTGCTAAATGTGCCAAATTATATCTTAATACCAGCAATTGCTGCGGTCAGCTTTGTTGGCGTATACTCAATCCATAGTACGACTTTTGATTTGGTCTTTATGGTCGCACTTGGGGTGTTCGGTTATTTCTTACGTAAGTTAAACTTTCCATTATCAGCGCTTATTTTAGGTTATGTTTTGGGCGAGCTGATGGAATCCAATTTAAGACGCGCGCTATCTATTTCTCAAGGTGAGCTAAGTATTCTGTGGGGCAGCCCTATCACTATGGTGTTATGGTTATTGGCTATTTTGATGGTGTTTATGCCAGTGTTGCGCAGTATCTATCGCAGAAAATTTAAGCCTGCTGTTTAGTTTTTAGCGATTCTGTTTTTGAAACACTCTGCTGTGGTGGTTATACTTTAAGTATGATCACCATTTTTTTATGAAAATTAGCGCCTACCTTCTCATTAAAATTGGATAAATTGGCAATGGTCAGATAAAAAGCTGTTGCCGCTGGTGAGCCAAGTGCGATTGCGTCAGGGTCAGCTTCTTGGAGGATTGCTGACGCTAGGATTTGATTTAAATGTTGAAGCTCAGTTAGACGCCGTTACTCTTGAAATCGTTAAAACATCTGAAATCGCAGGCGAGGTTTTAAAAACAGATCAAGTAAGATCCTCTGTTGCTCGGCATTTAGGGGTTGATAACCATAATATGCCTGCGGCCTCACGAGAAATTGATGCAGTGGTTGAGATGATGTTAGATGCAACATTCCACTATCAAAAGCCGTTATTGTTAGAAGATTTGCTCGGTTGGCATCGAGCGCAGTTCCCAGAAGGCTATGACCGAGAGCGAGTCCTAGTTATACCCTCCCGCAACCTTCTTGACAGCTTCATCGTTAAATTCGGCTCTGGAAGGTAGTTTTCTTGTTCCTGGTAAGCTCCGACTAATACGCCTAGTTTACCAAGTTTAGCTCTACGGTTTCTTCAGCATAGCTCATTGATGCTACCAGTGATACCAGTGCGCATGTCTTTTTCAATTTCTTCCCAAACGTATAAAATCTTGCGACCACCAAAAGGACGTATGTAATGAATGCCCTCAATAAGTACGCTATCCTTAAGCTCACTACGGATCGTGCGCGGATTGTATTTGATACGCTCAGAAAGCTCTTGGGTTGTCAGGTAAGTGTGTGACATAATACATTCCTTATGTAAAGTTTAATCATAATGGTACTTTTGAACATCATAGTTGTAATTTAACATATTTTTATAACTATGTAAGTACTTTTTACAACTAAGATTGGAGTTTTAATGTGATAGTTAATCATTTACCGACTTTGTTAGCCGAAAGAAGATTAAAGGTAGCGGATGCCGTACGCTCTACAGGAATCAGCAAAACGACGTTACATAAAATATATAACGACCAATCATCAAGAATTGATTTTGATACCATTGATAAGCTGTGTGAGTTCTTAGAAGTTGAGGTTGGAGATATCTTTGAATATGTTGCTAGCTCCGATGCGGAGAATGTACAAGCGCTAGACTCTAAGAAAAATTAATCATAAGCTTAGGCTGTATAGTTAACTGCAGATTTAGATACGATTTATCATATGTGTTAGACATTAAAAAACCCAAATCACGTGATGATTCGGGCTTTCGCTAATATAGACTTTCAAAACATGTAAACTACAAACATTGATAGTATTTAAGGTTGAGGTCAAAAAGCTCCATTATTTAACGAGCCAAAAATACGTTAGGCACGCCTTGGGCACATTTTAGGCACACAGGATTTTTAATAGAGTTTACTTGCGAATAGAAAAACAGAGTTTTTAACTAATGTATAATTTCGATTTGCGCTACAGCCCTTATAAAACGGGCATAAAAAAAGCCCCAATCTTTATGATTGGGGCTTTCGAATCTGGTAGGCGTAACTAGATTCGAACTAGCGACCTCTACCATGTCAAGGTAGGTCAACCAAAACCCATAAATGTATCTTATATTACATCCCTTTATTTATAATGCCTACAGCGATTTTTAACTTCACGAAAACGCAAAGTTATTTAAAATCATATTAGATTTATTTCGTAAATAGGCACTATAAAATTATAGTGTTTTTACCTCCACTCCCTCCTCGGTTTTTTGAGCTAATTACCTATATTTTCTCCACTTTTTCTGTCCTTTTTACTAAAAAGGCTAGGTTTAACTCATCATTTCGGCGATGACTTTCCTTGTTTATTAAGTTTAATCTCTGCATAATATAAGGAGAATAGCCCTCTAACTTCTGCAGGTTTTGGTCTTATTATGAAACACGTTACTTATATTCATGAACACCCCAATTGGACAGATTGGCAATGGTCAGATAAAAAACTGTTGCCGCTGGTAAGCCAAGTGCGATTGCTTCAAGGTCAGCTTCTCGGAAAATTGCTGACACTAGGATTTGATTTAAATGTTGAAGCTCAGTTAGACGCCGTTACTCTTGAAATCGTTAAAACATCTGAGATCGAAGGTGAAATTTTAAAAACAGATCAAGTAAGATCCTCTGTTGCTCGGCATTTAGGGGTTGATGACCATAATATGCCTGCAGCCTCACGAGAAATTGATGCAGTGGTTGAGATGATGCTAGATGCAACATTCCACTATCAAAAGCCCTTATTGTTAGAAGATTTGCTCGGTTGGCATCGAGCGCTGTTCCCAGAAGGCTATAGCGGGCTTTATCGTATTAAAGTTGGCAAGCTTCGGGATGATAGTCAAGGCGCTATGCAAGTAGTTTCAGGAGGCTATGGCCGAGAGCGAGTGCATTTTGTTGCTCCTCATGCAGACAGGATTTTTGATGAGTTGGATCTTTTTTTACAGTGGCTTAATATGCCGTCTAGCCAGCAAGATAATTTAGATTTGGTCATTAAAGCGGGTATCGCGCATTTATGGTTTGTGACGTTGCATCCTTTCGATGATGGTAATGGACGGCTGACAAGAGCAATCACGGAGCGAATGCTAGCAAAAAGTGATGGTAGCGCTCAGCGCTTTTATAGTATGTCCGCGCAAATTCTAAATCGGCGCAATGATTATTATAAGGTGTTGGAACGTACACAAAAAGGCGATCGCGATATTACTTTGTGGCTGGTTTGGTTTTTAGAAACGCTGAAAGACGCTTTACTTGCAGCTCAAGCGACCACCGATAAAATTATGGATAAAGCCAGCTTTTGGCAGATGCATCGACATCATGCGTTAAATGATAGACAGATTAAGATGCTTAATAGTTTGATGAGTGACTTTTACGGCAAGTTGACCACTAAAAAATGGGCGACTATTAATAAGTGCTCGATTGATACCGCACTTCGAGATATCAATGATTTGATAGAAAAAGGAATGTTAGAGAAGTCCGCTGCTTCAGGGCGTAGTACAAATTATGAGATTGTTTTATAAGCTTGGGCACTGATTGACAGCTAGTCCTAGTTATACCCTCCCGCAACCTTCTTGACAGCTTCAGCTTTAAATTCGGCTCTAGGAGGTAGTTTTCTTGTTTCTGGTAAGCTCCGATTAATACGCTTAGTTTACCAAGTTTACCTCTACGGTTTCTTCAGCATAGCTCAGCCCCCTTTGGTTTTTATAGTTAATCAAAACAATATACATATTACAGTAATACTAAACCAGTGAGTACACCTGAAAA
>NZ_PJBX01000153.1:0-11658 GCF_002836335.1 Psychrobacter sp. Sarcosine-02u-2
TATTGTAAATAGTATCAATGAGTTACAATGTGGCTTATCCCGAACTGGGGTTATTTAGGATTGCCTACAAAACTTTAGCATCTAACAAGCAAAAGCCCACATCATCGGATATGGGCTTTTTAGTATACATTTATAAAACAAAATAATTGCTCAATTAAACAGCGGCAAGTGCTTGCTCTAAATCAGCTTTGATATCTTCAATGTGCTCAATCCCAATTGACAGACGCACCATATCCGCACTAACACCCGCGTTTTCTAGCTCTTGCTCGTTAAGCTGACGATGGGTGGTGGTCGCTGGATGACAAGCGAGCGACTTAGCATCACCGATATTGACCAAGCGCGTAATCAGTTGCAGCGCATCAATAAAGCGCGCGCCTGCTTCGAGGCCACCTTTTACCCCAAAGGTTAAAATAGCAGATGGCGTGCCCTTCATGTATTTTTGCGCAAGCTCATGCTCAGGATGGTCTGGCAAACCAGCATATTTTACCCAAGCAACTTTGTCATGGTCGCGTAGATATTCAGCAACCGCTTGCGCGTTTTGCACATGACGCTCCATACGCAAGCTCAATGTCTCCATCCCCTGCATGATACCGAAAGCATTAAGTGGGCTGATTGCCGCGCCAGTATTACGTAGAGGCGCGACGCGAGCACGGGCAATAAATGCCGCTGCGCCGACGTCTTTGACAAAGTTTACGCCGTGATAGCTTTCATCTGGGGTGTTTAATAATGGGAAGCGCTCAGGATAATCGCCCCAAGGGAAAGTTCCGCTATCAACAATCGCGCCACCAATTGAGGTGCCCGTACCACTCATATATTTGGTCAATGAATGAATGACGATATCAGCGCCAAACTCAAATGGACGGCATAGCGCCGGCGTCGCAACCGTGCTATCAATCACCACTGGTACGCCATACTCATGGGCGATGTCACTCAGTGCTTGGATATCGACGATATTACCCAATGGATTACCGATACTTTCAGCAAAGACCATCTTGGTTTTATCATCGATTAAATCACGTATTGCTTCTGGGTTTTTATGGTCAAAAAAACGGACTTCGATACCTTGGCGCGGCAAAGCATGAGCAAATAAATTATAAGTACCGCCGTATAGCGTTGATACGGCGACGATATTATCACCTGCTTCACAAATGGTTTGAATCGCATAAGTGATAGCCGCCATACCAGAGGCAACCGCTAGCGCCCCGATACCGCCTTCAAGTGCCGCAACGCGCTCCTCTAACACCGCCGTCGTCGGATTCATGATACGGGTGTAAATGTTGCCAGCAACTTTTAAATCAAATAAATCGGCGCCATGCTGGGTATTATCAAAGGCATACGAGCTGGTGTGGTAAATAGGCACGGCGACCGCTTTGGTGGTTGGCTCGACGCTATAGCCGGCGTGAATGGCTAAGGTTTCAAGGCGCTGGGTATTCTGCTTAGCTGGTTGTCCGTCACTCATAAGGTGCTCCTAAAATGTCATGGGATATTTAGAGGGGTATTGTTAGGTTATTAAACCTATATTTCATTTATCAAAATTGGTTATAACAAAAAGTCATAAAAAAAGCTGAGTTAATCATAACCCAGCTTCTTTATTAAAAGAATAGCAAATTTTTCATCTCTTAATGACAAATATTCATAAGCAATATTTATAAACAAAGAAACTAATAAGCATATTCCTAGGTAATATCGGCGCTATTTTTATAACGACTTGTCATTTTCTATTTATAGTAAGCGTTTTCGGTACGTGTGTGGTCGGTTTCATCGATGACTTGGGTCAGCTCGGGAATTTGTTGTTTTAGCTGTACCTCGACGCCTTGACGTAAGGTCATATCAACCGCTGAACAGCCTTGGCAACCACCACCGAATTTTAGTATCGCGGTCAAACCAACGCCTTCTTCATCAATCAATTCAAGCAGCTGGACATCACCGCCATGAGCGGCCAAGCTTGGGTTAATCTCAGACTGCAAGACATAGTTTATACGTTCTTCGACACTGGCATCAGCACCAACTTTTGGCACTTTTGAGTTTGGCGCACGGAACGTCAACTGCCCACCAAAGCGGTCTTTATTATAATCGATCACCGCATCTTCTAAATAAGGCACGGACGCCGCTTCAATAAAGGCCGAAAAATCATCATAAGTCAATTTTAGATCAGCGCTGTCTTCTTCGCCTGGCTGATTGTACGCCATGCAGCATTCGGCACGCGGTGTGCCTGGATGCTCGACGAAAATACGCACGCCGATACCATCGGTATCTTGCTTCGCTAATAAATCTGCCAAATACCCTTGCGCCGCTTCAGTGATGGTGATGTTACTTTTGGCTTCGGTTTGCTCAGTATCTAACGCTGACTCGTAATCGGCAGCAGGGTTTACTTGAGTATCAGTTGGATTGTGTTCACTCATAATGCTTCCTATGTGTTATGACACAAGCGTTATATTGGCCACGTCTACTGTGTCGTCTATGTGAGGTTGGGACTAATGAAATTACCATCATTTTGGCTTATCGTTTTAATGCTTTGACCGTGATGAAAATTTCTTTATGGCTCTTTATGGTGTCTATTATAGCGCACTTAACGCATAATTCCGACTGGACTAGTGTGAATTGGCAGTAGCGATTTTTAAGCGCTGAGGTTTTAAGCGATGGCTATTTTTAATAAGGCTTACCTATAGTAAGCTGCCTTTATCTTCATAGTATATAAAGACAGTGTGCAGACTTATCAAGTCTAGCGGGCGTAGAATGCACTAAAGAGCTTATGAAAAGTTTAAAAGAATAAATATCAGAATCTTAACTATTTTGAGAGAGCAGTATGTTGACTGAGAATCTAACATTGGTAACGACTAAAGATGCCGTACAAATCGCTATTTGGGAAATATTCGATAGTGATAAAAGCCATCAATTATCTATCGTTAATGCTAATAAAGGTCAAAATATCTTCTTAACCCACGGCACTTTTTCGGATAAAAAAACCTGCTTAAGAATGGCTGAATACTTAGCTGGACTTGGGCATCATTGCTATATCATGGAATGGCGCGGTCATGGCGCAAGCTCGTTGCCAACAGACAAATTTAATTTCGAAACTGTCGCCACCTATGATTTTCCCGCCACTTTCGATTATTTATTAAACGAATTAAAGCTCAGCAATTTACACTGCGTCACCCATAGTGGCGGCGGTGCGGGCTTAACGATGTTTTTAATCCAAAATCCGCAGTATATCGCTAGAATAAATAGCATCAGCGTGTTTGCTTGCCAAGTGTACGGCGCAATCGTCAATCCGAAGAACTACTTTAAAATAGTCGCCGCTAAACTATTTACGCGTCTATTTGGCTATATACCTGCCAGAAAACTCAAACTGGGTCCTATCAATGAAAGCCATCACACCATGAATCAATGGTATCAATGGAATTTGCATAAAAACTTTCACAGCAGTTTTATTCAGCAAAGTGATATAGATGCGAATGGTATTCAGAAAAGTGCTTTTGATAGCAGCGCTCGCCAGCAAAATACTCCTGAAAGTGCGATTTTTGATTATCGACAGTATATGCCGAATATTACTATACCCATTTATGCTATCAGCGCCAAGGGTGATAAATTCATCTCGCCAACTCAAGGTTGCCTGTCACTTTTTAACGACTTTAATGAGTCTTCCAACAATGACTCTTTCAATAATAACACTCTCAACAAAAACTCTGCCAACGTTTTTCGCGAATATGCGCGAAGTAGTGGCGATTTGGATGATTATACCCATAGCCGCATTTTAAACAGTCGTACGGCTGCCAAAGAGATTTGGCCAACGGTGGCGGCATGGATTGAGCAACATGCAGGGTAAACTTGCAGATTAGAATAGGTCAAATGACGCAAACAGCATAATACTACATCTCCTAAAACTAACTTCACATAACATAACTGACTTAGCCAGTTTGGCTGTTTAGACTGGATTGAACGCCATAATAAATCCAAAGGAGTAATTTATGCAGTTATATGTCATACCAGGAACTTGCGCCGTTGTGCCGCATACCGCCCTCGAATGGACGGGGGCAGATTACGAGCTTAAGCTTTTAGATCACGATTCGGTCAAATCAGAAGAATATCTACGTATCAATCCGCAAGGTGCGGTGCCAGCTATCGTCGATGGCGACACTATCATTACTCAAAACATCGCCACCCAAGTCTATATCGATGCCGCCTATCCCGATGCCAACATCTTTGGTTCAGATACTTCACCAGCTGGTAAAGGACAGCTGATGCATTGGCTAGGATTTTTGAATGCCGATCTGCATAAAGCCTTTGCCCCGCTCTTTGGCCCTGATGGCTTTGTTGAAGGCGATGATGCACAAGAAAGCTTAAAGCAAAAAGCCAAAGAAAAAATCGCCCATTTGCTTAGACTCCCCAACGAGCAGCTCGGTAAAACTGATTATCTAACAGGCAGCAAAACCACGGCTGATATTTACTTATATATCACCCTAACGTGGGCGAAAAAGTTTGAGATTGATCTATCTGACTATAAAAACCTTGATGCCTTTGTCAAACGTATTGAAGAAGATAAAGGTTTGACTGCCGTCATTGAGCAGCAAGGCTTAGAAAAAATCAAAACACTTGAGATTTGATATTTTTAATTTTTTGAGCGTTTGCAAAAATCTTTCTAACCTTAACCTTTCTAACCTTTAGAAGGGTTTCTGCTTTTATATCTATAAAAATATTGTCCTTTAAAATAACATTCATAGCGCAAAAACCAAGCGCTAAAATTCTTTAAAGCGATAAAGTCACCGCACTAAACATCTTTATACTTGTCAGCCAGATATAGGCTGTGTCAGTATTAGCCTCTTTGAGACATTTTGAATTGATAATTGATAGCAGTAAGTTAGGAGTTGGCCGTTATGAGTGAAACAGCAGAGCAAGGTTCGGATAAAACCTCGGATAACAATAATAATAAAGACTACCGTTATTTGGTATTTATTGGACGTTTCCAGCCTTTTCACTGCGGGCACAAGGCAGTGGTCGATGAAGCATTAAAACGTGCCGATAACGTCATTATGCTGATCGGTTCTGCCAACCTGCCTCGTAGTTTGCGTAATCCATTTAGTGTCGATGAACGCGCGGCGATGATCAAGAACGCCTACTCGCCAGTAGAAGCGGCGCGAATTCACTGCGTCGGTCTCGACGATGCGCTCTACAATGACACGCGTTGGCTGCAATATGTGCAAGCGGGCGTCAAGTCGGTCACAGGCGATTTAGAAGGCGATATTGGGCTGATTGGTCATTCAAAAGACAGCTCATCTTATTACTTGTCCTTATTCCCAAATTGGGCGTCGGTTTCTGTGCCCAATTATCACAATTTATCCGCGACCCCTATTCGTGACAGCTACCTAATGGGCGCCACGCCAACGCCTGAGCGCACCCCTGAATCAACCCGCAACGTTCTCAATGACTTTAAAAAGACTGATATTTATCAAAGCCTGCATGAAGAAGCCGATTTCGTCGATAAATATAAAAGACAATGGGAGTCTGCGCCTTATCCGCCAACCTTTATGACCGCTGATGCGCTCGTCGTGCAATCAGGGCATATTTTATTGGTTGAGCGCCGCAGTATGCCAGGACGCGGGCTATGGGCATTACCGGGTGGCTTTTTGAATCCAAAAGAAACCTTATTTGATGCCTGTATCCGCGAGCTACGCGAAGAGACGCGCTTAAAAGTGCCTGAACCGGTGCTACGCGGCTCTTGTCATAGTCAGCATACCTTTGACGACCCGTATCGCTCAGCGCGTGGGCGTACGATTACCCAAGCTTTTTATTTTCAGCTAAAAAACGACCCAAAAGGGTTGCCAAAAGTCAAAGGTGGCGACGATGCAGCCAAAGCGTTTTGGCTGCCACTCGCTGAGCTTGATGCCACCATGATGTTTGAAGACCATTATGCGATTATCGCTAAAATGGTTGGTTTGTAGGCTTTTATCAGGCGACTGTGCAATTTTTATTAACCTTTTTTCACGCCAGCGCCGATAGACGGCAATGGCTCACCGCCGCAGCGGTTATTAAAAAACAGCTGCGGCATCTCAAAGCAGAGGAGTTCTGTGATGTACACCAGCAATTTAAACAATTTAATCTTAAATAGCGACAGCTATAAAACCTCCCATTGGGTGCAATATCCAAAAGGTAGCGAGTATCTATCAAGCTATATCGAAGCGCGTAAAGGTGACTACGATGTGGTATTTTTTGGCTTGCAAGCCTTTATCAAAGAATACCTTAGCACGCCGATTACCCATCAAGATATCGATGAAGCCGAAACGGTCATTCAAGCCCATGGCTTGACCTTTAACCGTGCCGGTTGGGAGCTGTTAGTCGATAAGTATGGCGGCTATCTGCCACTGCGCATCGAAGCCATTCCTGAAGGCAGCGTCGTTCCAGCATCCAATGTGGTCTGCCAAATTATTAATACTGACCCTGAGTTCTATTGGCTACCAAGCTATATCGAAACGGCGCTACTGCGTGCGATTTGGTATCCCTCAACCGTCGCTAGCGTCTCGCACTATTGCAAAGGCATCATTCGTCAGGCACTAGAAAAATCTGCCGACAATACCGAGTCGCTGATTTTCCGTTTGCATGATTTTGGTTCGCGCGGTGCGTCTAGTCAAGAATCTGTCGCCCTTGGTAGTCTTGCGCATTTGGTGAACTTTGCTGGTACCGACTCGATGACGGCCTTGGTTGCCGCCAGCCGCTGGTATCACATGGACAAAGAAATAGCTGCTTTTTCTATCCCTGCTGCTGAGCATAGCACCATGACGGCGTGGGGTCGCGACGGAGAAACTGCCGCCTTTGCCAATATGATTGAACAATTTGGCGGCGCTGGTAAAAGTTTTTCTGTGGTATCTGACAGCTATGATTTATGGAATGCCATTGATAATATTTGGGGCGGTAGCCTAAAAGACGACGTCAAAAATATGGGCGGAACTTTGGTTATCCGTCCAGATAGCGGCGATCCGGCAAAAGTGGTGCGCGAAGCCTTGGAGCGTTTGGCGGTAAAGTTTGGCACCACCATCAATAGCAAAGGCTATAAAGTGCTGCCCGACTATGTACGCATTATCCAAGGCGATGGTATCAGCCCGCAAAGCTTAAGCAAAATCATCGATGTGGTCTTAAACGCAGGCTTTAGCGCCGACAATATCACCTTTGGGATGGGCGGCGGCTTATTGCAGCAAGTCAATCGCGATACCATGAGCTGGGCGATGAAAGCCAGTGCCATCTCTATCGATGGTGTATGGAAAGATATCTATAAAGACCCTGTCACCAGTCGCTCAAAACGCTCAAAAAGAGGCCGTTTGGCACTCATAAAAAATAGCAAAGGCAACATAGATACCATTAAAGCGGATAATTTAACGTCAGCTGCAGATAACCTACTACGCGATGTATATATCGATGGTAAATTACTTATTGAAGACAACCTCACTACGATTCGGGAGCGTGCAGGATGGTAGCTACTAAAAAAATGCAAAATAAAATAACCGCTGCTGCCAAGGACGTGCTGCTTGCTCCTGTTTACCTTTATCAAGGGCACAAAATCAAGCGTGATACCGTACGCCTACCTGAGCCAAATGGCGAGCGTCATGGACAGGTTCAGCTCAATAACTTGCCTATTACCTCAAAGGGTAAAAGCAATAATATATTGAACCTGATGGTCGTTGGTGATTCGGCAGCGGCTGGCGTCGGTAGTCAAACCCAACAAGAGGCGCTGGTTGGTCATTTGATACCTATTTTGACTGAGCAGCCTGCTATCCAAAGCGCTTTTGATACCTTAAACTGGTCGTTGCAAGCGACCACGGGTCATACCAGCTTTGATATTTTGCGCAGGCTTTATGTGTTGCCTGCACCGAGCCAACCTATTGATGTGATGGTATTAAGTGTCGGCGTTAATGACACCACCTCCAAAGTCTCTGCGGCTCAATGGCAACAGCAGATTGAAAATATCATTGCTATCGCCCAGCGTAAATTTGGCGTACGCGAGCTGGTTTTTTTAAGCTTACCGCCGATGGCACAAATGCCTGCAATACCTGCGCCATTGAATAACTTCGTTGGTGCCAAAGCCGCTATCCTTGATAATAGCTTGCAGCAAATTTGTGCCGCTCATGACAATGTCACTTATATGGCAACGAACTTTGCGCGCATGATAGAAGAACACTCTAACGGCACGCCGATCGATATCAGAGTGATGTTTGCCAGCGACGGCTTTCATCCAAGCAGTTTGATGTATGGCTATTGGGCGCAGCAAGTGGCAGAATTGATTGTGAAGTTGCTAGATTCGTCGACTACTAAGTTAAGTAGCTGAGTAGTGCAAATACTTAACATTAAAATTTAGATAAAAAAAACCGCTGAATAGTCAGCGGTTTTTTATTGCTTAGCAAAAGACTGCTTCGCGATATGTATTTACACCATAAGTATAAATTATTCAGCAGAATCAGCCGCTTTCTTACTACGGCCACCAAACGCACCAAAGCGTTTGTTGAAGCTTGCAACACGGCCTTCAGTAGAGGTTTTACGTTGTTCGCCAGTATAGAATGGATGCGACGCACTTGAAATATCAAGTGGGTAGTATGGGTATTCTTTACCTTCGTATTCACGAGTGGCTTTGGTGTTAACGGTTGAGCGAGTTAAGAAAAACACGTCAGCGTTGGTGTCATGGAACAAAACTTCTTGGTAATTAGGATGGATATCTTTACGCATAATAAACTCTCTATGTCCGATGTATGGAAAGCACTTTTGCTTAATGGCATTTTGACTATCAAGCACGCTCACATACGTAACTGAGGCACTAAGGACATCTATCAGTCTGGCAATTACGTCACTGGCTTATTCCAGCACCCAACACCACACCGCTGCTCACTTAGCCTTTCCCCAGCGGGAAAATCAAACCGCGATTTTAACGGTTTTTGCTACTCGATGCAAGCCGCTTCTACGATAAAACCATGCCATTAACTCGACTTAACGCCATTATGCTGAGTCAAAAAACCACATAAATAATCATAAAAAAGCAGCCACGCTAGCTGCCTTTTTTATGGAAAACTTATTTTTGGAAAACTTATTTTTGGAAAAATGGAAACTTATTTGGTTTTTACGATATGCCAAACGCCAAGTTTGTTGTCGCCATCTTTATCGCCAACCTTGGTATCATTGGCATAAAAGTATAACGGTTTACCATTCATCGCCCATTGATATTTGCCATCTTCACGTTTAAAGGCGGCAAACTGTCCTGACGCTTTGGCATTACTTGGTGCCAAAAACGCTGGCCAAGCAACCAGACAAGCTGAGCCACATTCTGATTTATTCATAGAATCTTTATCAAAGGTATATAAGGTCATATGATTGGTTGCATCGACCAACATACCGTTTTTACTGGCAACTGGAGCGGTATTTTTAGTGGTCGCTTGCACCTCATGCATGCCAGAATCATCCTTGCCCAGCATATTGTTAAACGTAGAACAGCCGCTAAGCGCTAATGCACCAGAAATGACAGATAACATAAGTATATGTTTCATAATAACGTCCTTGTTAATAGTGGTTTTTTAAATTGCTTCTTTTATATGGTTTCTTGTGGTCTGCAATCCTATACCTTAAAGCAAAAAACGGCTTAAAGCTGACCATAAGTATTTTTACTATAGCACAGACATAAAATCAGTTATTTCTCGCATCATATAAATTTACAAAAGCACATAAAGTTTACAAATTAAATAAAGTTTGCTCTTCAATTTTTTAAAAATGCTTTTACAAAGCTGTGTTTTAGTCGCTCCTTGTTTGCCGTCCTTTGACAAAACTTATGCATCTACTTACGTTTTTGCCATGCTAATTTGAGTAATTTTTTCGTAGAATAAGACACCTATATTAAGAATTACTACACAATAAGAAATATGACTATAGCGGTTTAAAATGACTGTTGAACTTAGGGTTCGCTGTACGCATATCGGTAGCCTTGCATCAAAAAAACACGCATTAGAAAAACACGTTATTTAACATATAAGTGCGGCGAATATAAAAAACTTGAGAAAAGAAACTTAGCAACGAATTATTTCACAAAGACGCCGAGCCATTCCTACTAATTGAAGATAGGAATGCGACTAAGGATATAACAACGACAATGACTCATTCTGTTATGAACAATCAAGTGCCTGCTAGCAAACGGGTTGGTATTCTCGGTGGCGGTACAGCGGGTGCAACCATCGCGATTCGCCTTGCGGCATTGGGCCTTGAGACGTATTTATTTGAAAAAAACACCTCGCTAATTGACGGGCCGCCGATGTGTCATTTGCATGCCGGTGGCAACCTATATCGTGAAATACCTGATGAAGATTGCGTTGCCCTGCTCAAACAATGCATCGATATTCTGCGCCTTTATCCTTATACCATTGATGTACGCCCGACGGTATTTGCGGTGCCGACGCGCGATGAAGGTTTGCCTGAGGATTTATTACCGCGTTTAGATATCTTGACCGACGCTTATCGAGAGCTTATCGCCGAAGATGGTAATAATAAAGTACTCGGCGAACCTGAAAACTACTATCAATTATATAGCCACGAGCAACTGATTGCCTTATCTGAGCGCGAGCAAGTCGCGGTGCCGCGCACGGTTGATGAATGGATGATACCAGTTGCTAAGTATTTGGATTTAAACAAGGTTAAATTTCCGCTGATTGTCGTGCAAGAATATGGCTGGAATATCTTCCGTTTGGCAGCTTCTGCACAAGTGGCTTTAGAAGGCTATGAGCACGCGCATGTCTTTACCGATACGCAGGTTAATCAAGTCATGCCAGTTGATTGTGAAAACTGCTCAAACGCTGACCATCATGTGACCAGATGGCGCATTGATTATCAACAAGCAGCGCGCTCTGATACTGAGACCGAATTTGAAGCCAAAACGGATTCTATCGAAGTTGATTACTTAATCAACGCTTGTGGTTTTCGTACTGGCATCATCGATGATATGGTCGGGGTCAAAGTCACGCGTATGGTCGAGTTTAAATCGTCTTATATCACTCATTGGGACGATACGGGCGGACAGATTCCTGAAATTATCGTCTATGGTGAGCGCGGTACCCCTGAGGGCATGGCGCAGCTAACGCCCTACCCTGATGGTTATTTTCAGATACATGGCATGAGTAAATTTATCACCCTATTTGATGATGGTTTGGTTGCTTCTAACAAAAATAGCGCGCAACCGAAATTGCCATCGCAATATTTGCACTATATCGAGGACGGCTGGGATAAAGCGCCACTACAAGCGCGCAGCCAGCAAGCGATTGATTACGTGGCTGAATTCGTTCCAACCTTTCATAGCGCGCGTACAGTTGGCAATGCCTTATATGGCGGGCAGCAAATACCGGGGCAAGACGATACGCTGCGCGTTGCCGATGTGAGCTTATACTCTAATATTCGCTATGCGCGGGCAGAAAACGTCAAAGCCTCATCGACGCTGATTGCTGCCGATCAAATCGTTGATGAATTGACGACGCTTGGTTTGGTTGCTGATGAGGCGCCAGAAAACCGTCAGCGTTATGCGCATGAATGGGCGTATTTGGCACAAAATAATAGCGAAGCAATTGATAAGGTCGCGCGTCATTTAGCGCAAGAGCGCAGCTTTCCAATGGCAATGGCGGGCGTAAATCATAGTATTCATGAGAC
>NZ_PJBX01000154.1:0-11501 GCF_002836335.1 Psychrobacter sp. Sarcosine-02u-2
GATAACCAAACCACGCGTCGGATCAGCGGCAAACGAATGCACTGAGGTAAGGACTCCAGAGCGTACCAGGAACGTGCCAAGCAAGCTTAAGGCAAAGGCGAAAATAGCCAGCATGATGGTCCATGCTTTAAACACCCCGCGCTTTTCAGTGACTGCTAATGAATGCAGCAATGCTAAGCCGACAAGCCAAGGCATAAACGAGGCATTCTCTACCGGATCCCAAAACCACCAACCGCCCCAGCCAAGCTCGTAGTAGGCCCACCACGAGCCCAGTGCAATACCAATGGTCAAAAATCCCCAAGCCGCGAGCGCCCATGGACGTGACCAGCGTGTCCAAGCAGCATCTAAACGCCCTTCCCACAATGCCGCCATACAAAATGCAAAAGGTACTACCATACCCACATAGCCCATATATAACATGGGCGGATGAATAATCAGACCGAAATCTTGTAGGACAGGATTTAAATCAGCGCCATCGACCGCTAGATTGGGTAAGGTACGCTCAAACGGTGACGAGGTAAATATCAGCATCGTTAGCATCATTAACTGTACACCGGCCAAAATAACTAATACCCGCGCACGCATTGATAACGGCAAGCCGCGACTAAAGTATGATACCAGTGCACACCATGTGGCCATGATGGTCATCCATAGCAGCAAAGAGCCCTCGTGTCCGCCCCATGTCGCCGATAACTTATAGTACCAAGGCAACAGCGTATTAGAATGCTGCGCGACGTAACTGAGGCTAAAATCATTATAATAAAAACCTGCTATCAAAGCGCCAAATGACGTTATCATGGCGGCAAACTGTGCCCAAGCTAGGCTAGGGGCTAGTCGTTGCCAAGCAACTTGGTTACGAATAACACCAATAGTTGGCAGAATTACCTGCAATAACGCCAGTACAAAAGCGGTAAGCAAGGCAAAATAGCCCAATTCTGTAATCAACATACGGTCTAACCTTATTTACTCTAATGCGGTTGCAGTTTACTGTGGCGGTGGAATTTTTATTATTAGAACCCACCCCGAAATCTGCTGCTATCTCTAGTTTTTAATTGATTTCGAAGGGTTTTATTTAACTACTTTAGGCGGATTTACCAGTGGAGGCGCGCCTTTAAAGCGCAGTAAACGTAACGCATTAAGAGTAACGATCACTGTTGCTCCAGCATCAGCTAGAACCGCAATCCATAGTCCAGTAATGCCGAATATGGTCGTGATCAGAAAGACGCCTTTGAGACCTAAAGCGAAAATGACGTTCTGATGAATGTTGCGCATGGTGGCACGTGAAAGTGCGATGAGATTAGCCATGTCCGTAACACGACTTTTTAATAATGCGATATCGGCCGTCTCAATGGCCACATCGGTACCACCACCCATCGCGATGCCAACATCGGCAGTTGCTAGCGCTGGCGCATCGTTAATACCATCACCAACCATCGCTATTTTGCGGTTGTTCTTCATCTCGTTAAGCAGGCGCAGTTTGTCCTCAGGCAACAGCTCAGCTTCCCATTCCACGTCTAAATTACTGGCAAGTGCTTGAGCGGTTAAGCGGTTGTCGCCTGTTAGCATGACGGAGCGCACACCCATCGCTTTGAGCTGAGCCACACCTTCATGAGCGTCGTCTCGTAATTCGTCTCTTAGCGCGATTAATCCAAGCACTTCACGGTTTTGCTCATCGAAAAGAACAGAGACGGTCTTACCCTCATTTTGCAGCGCCTCAATTTGCGCCTGTTGTGTGGATGAAATCAATGCCTCATCGGCTGCGTAAACAGGCGAACCGATAGCTAGCGCGCGCTCCGCGACAGTTGCGTGTACCGCTTTACCGGCAGTTGCAGAAGCATTGAAGGCCACAGGTATGAACACTTTAGCAGCTTCAGCATGACTAACAATGGCTTCAGCAAGCGGGTGACTAGAACCAGTCTCCACACTGGCAAAAAGTGCCAATATCTCATCTTGACCTTGAGAATTCTGACCTTGAATACTTGAGTCCTCTTGTGTAAAGGCAACAACATCGGTCACGCGTGGTTTGCCTTCAGTTAAAGTGCCTGTCTTGTCAAAAGCGACCGTCTTCACTTGGCCGATAGTTTCTAAAGCACTACCGCCTTTGATCAGCAAGCCACGGCGCGCACCAACAGCAAGACCAGAGGCGATGGCAGCGGGTGTTGATAGTACAAGAGCACAGGGACAGGCAATCAGCAACAGTGCTAGACCGCGATACAACCAAGTCGACCAATCTCCACCCATGGCTAACGGTGGAATGATAATAATTAGTGCGGCAATAGCCATCACTGCCGGTGTGTAATAGCGACTGAATTTCTCAATAAAACGGGCAGTGGGTGCTTTGGAGGCTTGGGCTTGCTCTACCAGCTCAATAATGCGCGAAATGGTGTTATCGGCGGCTGTCTTTTCTACGCGCACTTGGAGCACACCATCGATGTTAATTGACCCTGCAAATACATTGTCACCCATCGTCTTGGCAACAGGAACAGACTCTCCCGTCACGGGCGAATCATCAAGGCTGGACGCACCTTGAACAATGGAACCATCAGCAGATACCCTATCTCCAGGACGCACCAGCACAAGGTCATTCACTTGTAATGAAGTCGCTGGAACGTTACGCTGCCCACCTTGAGCATCAAGTAAAATTGCACTTTTCGGAACCAGCGATGATAAGGCTCTGATGCCAGCGCGAGCGCGATCAGCAGCGATACTCTCAAACAGTTCACCGATTGAGAACAAAAAGACAACCGCTGCGGCCTCTTCAGCTTCACCAATGATAAGTGCGCCAAGCACGGCGACGGACATCAGCGTTTCAATTGAAAAGAATGAACCTGTTTTAGCCAGTGCTAAGGCTTTGCGCGCAAATGGAAAAACGCCTACAATCACAGCGATGGCAAACACCCATATCCCATAAGCGGGCAACAGTAGTGACAGTGCATAACCGCTGCCCATCAAAATACCGAGGCCAACAACCTGTTTGCCTTTTTGAGTTTGCCACCATTGCTTATCCTGCGGAGCCATCTGATTGTCGCTGTCAATATCAATAGCCGATACAGTTTGTTGACCAGTATTGGCAGAGATGCCGAACCCTAGGCTTTTGATTGTTTTTTCGATATCACTAGCCTGAGTCGGCGCACCAGGGGCTAAATTTAGCTCTAGCGTTTCTGTAGCGAAATTCAGCTGAACATCAGAAACCCCAGGCATACGTTTCAAAGCTGTTTCAATCTTGCCGATGCAACTGGCACAGTCCATACCTTCAATATGATATTTCATAATAATTTACCCTTTGAATAATGATATTATGAACCCTATAGTGGCTTTAGAGTCAAGGTTATTTATCTACAGTTTCGTAATTTTAATTTCTCTAGCGCTAGTCTTTACAGCCACTTTAATTATTTAAATCATAGAGGTTGTTATGACAATCAAAATTGGTGAGCTCGCTAAACGCACAGGTGCCACAGTAGAAACCATTCGCTATTATGAAAAAGAGCGTTTATTACCCGAGCCTTTTCGTAGCGAAGGGAATTATCGTTTATATAATGAAGAGCACATTGAGCGTCTACAATTTATCCTACATTGCCGTACGCTCGATATGGCTTTAGATGATGTGCGAATCTTACTTGAATACTGGGAGTCGCCTGACAAGGACTGCGGCGATGTGAATAACTTGCTAGATGAGCACATTCATGCTGTGGAAATACGAATGGAAGAACTGATGCACTTAAAGCATCACTTGACCGTTTTGCGCCAGAAATGTGCAAGTAGTGCACCAGCGTCATCATGTGGCATTTTAAACGCGCTTGTCGATAACTCCTGTCATGAGTAATGATATCAGTAGTGTTCATTTCTGACGGATCAAATCATGAAAGGTTAAATACGCCCTGATGTTAAGCACAAAAAAACCCAGCAATGATATTAAGATCACTACTGGGTTGGAGGAAATAACAACTATGTTGTGCTGACTTAGAAAGTCTTATTTATCATTCATAGCAAGGTAGATATTACGATCTGATGCGGATGCGTCATCCACGTATTTTGAATCACGCCATGTCGTATAAGCATAGACACCACTGTATGGGCTGATACTGTTCTGACGGAAGTCAGAAATCCAATTTGTACCATCGAAAATTTGAATATGGCCATGTGGACGCTTTGATGAGCGATCATAGACAATAACATCACCTACTTGGGTTGGCATATCATTGCTGATTTTGCTGAAACCTGCTTTCTCAAGCGTGCCACGAGTGGCGTACTGATAGGCTGAAGGATTGGGTGTAAATTCATAACCAGCTGATTGTAGTGCTTTACGTACGTAACGGGCACAATATCCAGAGCTGCCAGATAAAGCCACTTTTGAGGCGCGAGCCGCAGCGATAGCGGGGGCTGAATTGCTGTCAGGAACCTTATTGACTTGCTGCTGTTGTTTTTCAGCGTATAAGCGGCTGTTTAATGATGAAAGCTGATTCTCTTTTTGCTTGGCCTGCGCACTTAGGTTGCTAATTGCTTGACTAATTTCATCATTATTAGAAACATAAGCACCACTTTTGGTGCTATAGATGTTTTTTGATGAACCGTAGTTTGATGCCACAGAAGTATTGGTGATGGTATTATTTGTTTGAGAGATTGTGATAGCAGCACCACTCGTTTGTGCTATGCCCATACCCAGTACTGACAAAATCAATAAAGCCTGTTTCATAAATCTAATACCTACGGTTAATTCAAAATGGTCTGTTATCAACAACAGCGCAGTCAATTAAATCTCAATAACTCAAGTATATATATGTCATAGTGACTGATACTTCTGCTGCATATTATTCATATAAAAAATGATTATTGGCGATCACAGCATCATTGAAGTCTTACGAAGCTGTTGCAAATCAAGCTGCTGGCCAAAACACAAAGCCGACTTTAGCATAGGCTGTTTAGCCTGTCATCACCCTTAAAAACCCCAAAAATACTTTTTTGATGTTGAAAAAATTGCTAATATTCCACATTTTACAATGTAAGCTTGTGTAACATATACAGAATATAGCTGACTAAATTGACAACAATTTCTACTGTTTTATAAGCAAAAAAACGTCTGAGGGTTAAATCTAAATTACAGATTTAACCCTCAGACGTTTTTTTATTGGATGAAGTAATTACCCTATATAGGGTCTAACTAATTATTAAGATAATATAATAATTTATAATATTAATATAGATGTTAATTCCCTACTGGCTTATGTAATATTACGTAATTGTTTCGATACATCCTGTATATTCTTGTATTAACCCTTAATTATTTATCTATTTTAAGGGTTAATAACCGATAAATCCGCTTACATTGTCATCAAAAGTTACAAATTCAAAGTTATTTTTGCTTTTAAAGTCGCAATAGCTAATGATTTTTTTGATGAAGAATCATTTTATAAGCAATAGAACAGTCTTATACCTGCCTCATTTACTTTTAACGCTAACACTATAATCAAAGTATTCTTAACTGCTAACACACTATAATTGCTGCTCTACCGATTCAATATCAGCATAAACTTGGGTCGTCCCGTCTTTATTGAGCTGCATAACCTGATAGGGCATGAATTTATTTTGATACTCCATACCTGGGCTACCAACAGGCATGCCAGGTACGGCAAGACCCATAGCTTGTACTGGCGGATTTTCTAAGAACTGCGCCATATACTTAGCAGGTACATGACCTTCAAAGACGTAATCATCAGTAGTGACTACAGTATGGCAAGAACGCATCTCAGTTGGAACGCTGTAGCGCTCTTTAAATACGGCTAAGTCCGCAACATCTTGCGCGGTTGCACTTAGACCATTATCTTCTGCATGACTTATCCATTCTTTACAGCAGCCGCAATTGGCATCTTTATAGACCGTAGCTGAGACGTTTTTTAGTAGGTCTGGTTTACTTACTGACCTTGTCATCATGTGAGCACTTTTAGCGTTTGGTTCATCTTCCTTTAAAGTGATAGCTGTTGCATTTTCGGTTGTTACTGATGTTGTGTTTGCATCAGATACGCCACTACTCGGTTGGCTACAAGCAAATAGTGATGAGGCGGCAAGTAACACCAGCGTACCACGCAACCCCTTAGACAGATGACGATTGAATATAAGACTGGATTTTATTTTTAAGGGGGTCATAGTGCTCTCTCATGTACTGTAAATATTGTGAGCTATAGAAGGTCAAGTAACACTTCATATCGTTTGGTAATGTAGCATAATAACCCATCAAACGGGGTACGTAAATTTATACATTGAGCAGTGCGGACTGGTATCATAATCAGTTTTTATTTTGAAATGCTGCCTGTAGTATTAACGGGTCTATCTGAGTTTTGGATTTTGATTAAAAATTCAAGGCTCATAATTTTGGATAATTTGCGATGCGCCTGTCTACTATTAATCTACAAAAGCGTTTGAGTACTCACTTAAATCAATTACCGCTATCGCTTACGCTAGTAGCAGCATGGCTTGCAGGAGCTATTTTTTTATTTTCGCTAGCGCCTTATGGGTTTTGGCCGCTAGCAATAGTATCACCAGCGATTTTATATGCGCTGTTGGTGACAAGTATGAGTGGTCGTCGCGCTTTTATTATCGGTGAAGCTTACGGTATGGGGCTATGGTGCGTCGGCGGCTTTTGGCTCTATACTGCTATCCATGATTATAGCGATACACCAACGTGGCTCGCATTGATTATGATTGCATTGATGGGTCTCGGTATGGGACTATTTCATGGATTGTTAGCACTAGTCTTTAACCGTATGGTAGGCAAACAACCCTTTTCATTTGCTGCTCTTTGGGTGCTACAAGAATGGTTAAAAACTTGGTTATTCACAGGCTTTCCGTGGCTGTTTGTTGGTTATGCATTTACTGAAGAGTATTGGTTATCGTCCTTAGCACCCGTTGCTGGTGTTTTTTCCGTCTCTTTTGTTGCCATACTATTGGCTGCAAGTTTAGTAGAGCTACTGCTTCGGCGCAGTAGTTATGCCATCGTTTCTGTACTGTTATTAGCCATTAGCACATCATTATGGCTGGTCAATCCGCAATGGACAAAACCTAAGGGCACACCTGATCTGTCAGTGTCATTGATTCAAGGTAATATTTCACAAGATATAAAGTGGCTGACTAAGTATCAAGTAGAAACGCTAAAGATTTATGCGAAGTTAACACGCACTGAGTGGGGACGTGATGTTGTGGTGTGGCCTGAATCATCTATTCCTATGTTTCAGGATGAGGCTGCGGGCTTTATTAGTGAAATGATAGAAATGGCTAATGCGACCAATACGACATGGATAACTGGTATCCCTTATAAGGATAAAGCGGCATTCAATGCCAGTACGGATAAGTATCCCCCATTTTACAATAGCGTGATTGCTCGAGGTGTAGAAGCGGAAGGCCTATACAAGAAGCAGCGTCTAGTGCCTTTTGGAGAGTATATTCCATTTGAAGGCGTGCTCGATATTTTCCCAAGTTTGGCCGGTAGTCAGGATATTAAGAGCTATAGTCGTGGTAGTGATCAGCAGTCACCTCTAAAGGTGCGTGGACACAATATAGGGACGGCTATCTGTTATGAGGTAGCTTATCCAGATACCACGCGTAAAAATGCCATCGATACTGAATTTTTGTTGACCGTCTCTAACGATGCCTGGTTTGGCACTTCAGCAGGACCATTGCAACATTTGCAAATGGTACAAATGCGCGCGCTTGAGAACGGGCGCTGGTTTATTCGAGCGACCAATACTGGTGTTACCGCTATCATTAACCATAAAGGTCGTATTGTAAAACGCGCACCGCAGTTTGAGCGTACTGTACTACGTGGTGAGATACAGGCACGGGTTGGTAACACGCCCTTTATGCTTATGGGAAATTATCCTATCTTGATAATAATAACCTTGTTATTACTACTAAGCTATTTTGGCAAAGGTCTAACCACACTTAGAAGACGAGGGTAATAGTAAACTTAATCATAATAATTTAATCAGTGTAAGTTTTTTATTTTTTCTAGGTAACGTTCTAACGCACGTAAATATAAAAGTTTTAAACTATTGACCCCTGCCGTCAAATCCGTATACATAAACTTGGGAGATTTTAATTACGCAGCTTGACGATAATAATCAAACCACACCTGTCTTGGCGATTGATAGCCCAAACCCTTTTGAATCCTCGTCTGATTGTAGTACAGCTCGATATAACTGATAATATCATTGATGGCTGTGAACCTTGTTTTATAGTCTTGATGATATACCAGCTCATTCTTTAATGTGCCCCAGAAGCTTTCTATCGGAGCGTTATCGAAACAGTTGCCTTTGCCGCTCATTGAGCCTATAAATTGATGCTGCTTAATGGTCTTGTGGTAGGCGTGACTGCAATACTGACTGCCTCTGTCTGAATGAACGATTAGCCCTTTGCTTGGACGTTTATTCTTGATGGCCATATTTAGTGCTTTGCAAACTAAATCTGCGGTCATACGCTTGTTAATAGCGTAACCGACAAGCTCTTTGGTGTATAAGTCTTTGACCCCTGCTAAGTACAGCCAACCCTCATTCGTCCAGATATAGGTGATGTCGCTGACCCACGACTCGTTAGGGCGCTTAGCATCAAACTTCTGATCCAGTACGTTTGGATAGACCAGCTTGTTGTGATTGGAGTCGGTGGTGACTTTAAAGCGCTTATGACGACGACATTTAATGCCGTGTTGCTCTTTGATGCTTCTTACCATATACAGGCTAATGTTATGGCCTTGCTCGCTTAGATGAGCATGCAGTCGATCTGCGCCATAACGTTCTTTCGTTTCATTGTGAGCCGCTTTAACCAGTAATTCAGACTGGTTGCGATGTATCTGTTGGTCGCTGAGATCACGACTTAGCCAGTCGTAATAGCTTGATGGCTTAACCCTTAACACACGGCACATAGTGGTGATGCGAAAGAGGAACTGGTTGTCTTTGATAAAGGCGTACCTGACTAACTGTTTCTCGCGAAGTACGCCGTCGCCAACTCGAGCATAGCTCTCCCCTTGCGTCGGGGCGAAGCAGTGCTTCGCTTTATCCCTCCTCATTTAGTATTTCGCGTTCCTCTTCAGCCACTTTGAGCTGTCGCTTTAGGCGTTTTACCTCTTCAAGCGCACTCATAAGTTCAGGGTCATACTGCTTTGTTCCTACAAGCTTGCCTTGATTAGCTTTGTTCTGCCAGTTGGATAGCGTTTGCATGGCGATGCCAAGTTGCTTTGCGGTCGCTGAAATATTGCCGTTGTTATCCGCTATCTTCTTGACGGCCTCGGCTTTAAATCCGTCACTGTAGGTTCTTACTTTCTTGGTCATGGTAAACTCCTGTCAATACGCTTAGTTTACCAAGTTTATCTCTACGGTTTCTTCAGCATAGCTCACCATGATTTTGTATCCCTTAATAGTATATTGTAGTATGTTGTATATAATATAACCCCAGTTCGGGATAAGCGCTCAAAAAAAAGATAAAAAAAGAAGTCCGAAGTTGCTAAAGTAAGTTTACCAAGACAAACTTCACAACAAGGACTTCTTACATGGACAACCTAACCGAACTATACTGCCATATTGACGACTTTTATCAGCAATTCAAACCTGAGTTTGACGCTCATTTAATCGCAACGGGACACCAAAGGTTAAGAGCATGCCAGATAAGTGTAGCAGAGATTATGACCATCTTGATACTGTTTCATCAATTACGTTATCGACAGTTTAAGGCGTTTTACTACCATCACATGCTTGGCATGATGAAACGGGAGTTTCCAAATCTGCCGAGCTACTCGCGATTTATAGAGCTTATACCGCGCAGTATCATGCCACTGTGCAGCTACTTGCAAAGCATGATGGGCGACTGTACGGGTATCAGCTATATTGATTCAACCAAGATAGCAGTTTGTCATAACAAGCGTATCTACCGTCATAAAGTCTTTAAGGGACTTGCAACCCGAGGCAAAAGCAGCATGGGCTGGTTCTATGGCTTTAAGCTGCACGCCATTATCAATCATAAGGGCGAGCTGGTATCTGTTAAAGTCACTGCGGGTAATACGGATGACAGAGTGCCTGTTAAGGATATGGCAACACCTGTGTTTGGCAAGGTGTTTGGTGATAGAGGCTACATCAGTAAAGCCCTAAACGCGTGGCTCACAAAACACAGTGATACTAGGCTGATAACGAAACTTCGGCGTAATATGAAACCCCAATTACTCAAGCCTATGGATGAGGCACTACTCAATCATCGCTCTTTGGTTGAAACGGTGTTTGGGGAGCTGAAAAACTTGTGTCAGATTGAGCATTCACGCCATCGTAGTGTCACGGGTTTTATTACAAACTTGCTGTCGGGTTTGATTGCTTATTGCTGGTTTCCCTATAAGCCCACCATCAAAAACATGCCTCAGCAGGGACAGGTAGCGACATTGTAAATAGTATCAATGAGTTACAATGTGGCTTATCCCGAACTGGGGTTGTAAATAGACAAGTCCATACAGACAGTGAATTGGTCAATTCGAATATTGGAAATAATAGGTAGCCCTTCATGTCCCTTAAGAGCGCAGAAAAGTCTCCGTCATTAACGCAAAATAAACCGTCAAAAAAATCTTGTCTGTTGGCGTTCGCTTTCAGCGCGGGTTCATTATTGACAGGGCTAGCAGCGACTGGGCTGACGGCCGTGCCAGTGGCATCGCAAGCGGCAGGATTGGGCGATTTATTTAGCAGTGATAAAAGCGCGACCCAACCGAAATTTTTGCCTGTTGATGAAGCGTTTCAAGTTAGCAGTAGCAGCAAACCGACCAATAATGGCACGCGCTTAGCCATTAACTTTGACATTACGCCTGAGCACTATGTTTATAAAGACCAAATTAAGCTAACGCTGCCTGCTGGCGTGAGCGCTGCACCTTTTAGCTTTAGCCAAAAGCCAGTCTCCATCGACGATCCAACTTTTGGGCAAGTATTGGTCTTTGACCAAGCCAATATGGTTGCTACTACCATTTTGAGTAGTAGGAACGGCAAGGCGATAAATAATGCCGCTGTAACGATAGGTTGGCAAGGCTGTGCCAAAGCGGGTCTATGCTATCCACCGGAGAAAATAAAAACCACAGTCAATATTGCTGCTGCGTCACAATCGGCAGCCAATAGTTCAAGTAGTACTGCTACAGTTTCTGCGAGCAATAACAGCAATGTAGAAACTGCGCAAGCCTCTACAGATGGGACAGTTACCAATAGTCTTGCTACAGAGCAAACTACGCCAGATGACGAGGTGATTGATTATGCATTGTTAGATGACGAAGCGTTAGATGCAGAGCTTGGTGCAATCAATACCATCTCTGGAGCCGATGAAGAAGTGGTAGGCGATAATGTCACAAGTGAAGCAGCGAACAATGACGCTGTCATAAATAATGCTGCTGCAACAAACAATACCGTTGTCGTTGATAACGCCATTAATAGTGACCCTTTTGGCTTAGCTTCGCATCCGTGGTTGGCATTGGTGTTATTGTTCTTGGCAGGGTTGGT
>NZ_PJBX01000174.1:0-78562 GCF_002836335.1 Psychrobacter sp. Sarcosine-02u-2
ATTTTATTTAACTATTTGCAACCCTTGCGGTTGGTACACTTGCTGCTGCCGGCTGCCAAACCACACCTAGCGTGACCGCGCCTGTGACCCAGCCAATTACTGTTGACGCCCTACAAGCGTATAACTGGCAGCTTGTCGATGCTAAGCGCACCAATGGCGACAAAGTTAGCCAATTATTCTTTGATCCAAGCAAACCATTGACGCTTAATTTTTTTAAAGATAACGGTAATGACCGCGTGAGCTTTATCAATACCTGCAATAATATGGGTGCCAACTATAGTGTGGTAAATGGCAATGTCGTACTCGGTAATGTTTTATCAACAATGATGGCGTGCCCTGAGCCACAAGCCAGCTTTGATACAGCGACACTTGCAACGGTACAAGGTAAATATAGCATTAATAAGAATGCCAATAACACGCCTATCTTGACGATTACTAATAGCAATCAAGTGGCTCATTTTAAAGCCGTTTCTAAATAAGTTAATCGTTTAATATAAACGTTTTAAAATCTGACCATTTAAAAATGCCTCACTAAACAGTGGGGCATTTTTTTATCTAAAATTCGTGACGCTTTCCGCTACACTGTCATAAGTCGCTAAGGTCAAATGTTTAAGCCATTAAGATATTTCTTATGCCATCAACTTTTTAACCTTATCAAAACTCTCATTTTGTATTTATCAGCATTTTATTGGATGTCATTTATGTTAGAAATATTTGGAGAAAAATCATCTGTCAACCTACGCACAATAACTGGCATCACGGCGATAACGGCTTTTAGTTTGTTAACGGGCTGTCAGACGTTGCCAAGTACGATGCCTAAAGCGAATCATGCAACCAAAACACCTATTGATACAAGTGCGAGTAATCCGCTGACGGCGCGCATGCCAGCGATAGATCGGCACGGGCACATTGCTTATGTCGAAGAGCAGGGAGCAGGAGCTGCAAAGATATCAACGCTATATAGTATTCGTCCTGATGGTAGCGACCGCCAATTGATAGATCAGCTCAATGGTTATATTTATGCGCCAGCGTGGTCTGCCGATGGTCAAATGCTCGTCTATAGCAAACAAGTCGCGCGCCAGTCTCCAAAGATTTATATTTATGATCGCAACAGCAACACCCAAAATCTAATCGTCAATGCCGAGGGCAGTAACTTATCAGCCTCATTTTCGCCTGACGGGCAAAAACTGCTTTATAGCTCAACCGTCGGCGGCAATGCTGATATCTATGAGATGCGCTTAAGTGACGGTCATACCAAACAGCTTACGACCTTAGCGAGCACGGAAGTGCAGCCAAGCTACGCAAGCGACGGGCAAAGCTTTGTCTATACCAGCGACAAAGTGCGCGCTGGTCGTCCCAGTATTTATCGCTATCACTTTGCTACCGGTAAGGCGACATTGATACCGACCGCAGGCTATGCAGCCAGCCCGCAACTGAGCTTGAATGGACAGTATTTAGCCTATCTTAATGGTCGTAAGGCGGCGGTCATGACACTGGCTACAAGGCAAGTGGTTAATCTAGCAGAGACAGGACTTGATGAGCCCGCGCGTCTGTCGCCTTCTGCACAGTATGCTGTCTATCCCACAAAGCTTTCGCAAGTGAGCGGTCAAAATGGTAGCAGTTTAGTGATTCATTCTTTAGCTGGAAACTCAAGTTACGCGATTAGTAGTAAAACAGGCGGCGTGGTGCGCTCACCCATTTGGGGTCGTTAAGGGCAAAACCTATGTATTATGTAATGGAATGTATATATAATCACTAACAAAGAAACATAAGTTGATTGAATAACCTGCGATTTAGAGGTCGCATAACCGTACGTTAAATTCCTTATAGCCCAAGATTGTATGGCAGTAATGTCTTATTGTTCAAAATACAACAAGCAAAATTTCTGAAATAAAGTCTTGCGCACTAAGGCAATAGTTGAAGCTGAATGAATAAATCCGAATGAAGTAAATCTCATTAAAGAAACGTCGAGTAACTTTCAGTCATATAAAAAATCGTATAACTGAGTCATCAAAATTTTGGATTAGGCGAGCAAAAGGAGAGAGCGGTTTATGCAAGAGTCCTTTTTAGTTTTTATCACTAAAATCAGTTTGTACCCGACGATTATTTTTACGGGGCTTGTCATGTTTGTGACGTTATATTGGCTGGTGTCATTACTCGGCATGGCAGATATGGATAGCGTAGATTTTGGTGAGCCAGATGGTGATGTTTCTACCTTGTCATCGACGGCGTTTTTCACTGGTCTCATGCTCAAATTTGGTCTTTATGGCGTGCCACTCATCATCATACTAAGCTTAATCAGCTTAATCGGTTGGCTATTAAGCTACTTATATACGAGCTTTTTACACCAGTATTTTGACTCAGGCGTTCTGTATTATTTATTCGGTACCGGGGCGCTCATTTTTGTATTGGTCGTATCCATGTGGCTAACTGGTATGATCATTGCACCCATCCGTAAAAATATCGCCAAAATACCCAAACGTAACGCATCTAGTAATATCGGTAAAATCGCCGTGGTACGTACATTGAGTGTGACTGACAAACATGGTGAAGCAGAAGTAAATGATGGCGGCGCAGGCTTGATACTCAAAATCCGTTCAGACATCAATAATGATTTGCTCAGGCAGGGTGATAGAGTGACGTTGATAGAATATTTAGAAGATAGCAACACCTACCGAGTCGCTCCTGTAAAAGAAAAGTCGTATAAACCGCCGCTATAAATAACTTTAAAATTGAAATAAATAACATTTCTCCATTCGCTTTATAAGTTGGCTGATTGGCGGTACAGAGATAACTAATAGTTTGTTTCTAAGTATGGTATTAACTGTTTTAAATTTGGTTGCAATGTTCTCATTAAAGGAATGAATATGGATATACTCATTATCGTCGGCGTGGTTGTGGTGCTGGCGTTTGTTTTTATTATGGCAGCGCTGTTAATGCTCAAGGCTTTTTATTTTAAGGTAGAGCAGGGCAAAGCGCTGATTATCAATGGCGTGAGTAAAATCGCCGTGCGTTTTGATGGTGGTTTTGTTTGGCCAATCATCAACAAAAAAGAATTGATGAGAATCTCCCTTATCACCTTAGAAGTCGATAGACGCGGTAAAGAAGGGCTAATTTGCGCCGATAATATGCGTGCGGATATTACAGTGGCGTTTTACTTGCGTGTTAATGAAACAGAAGAAGACGTCCTTAAAGTTGCCAAATCGGTTGGGGTTGAAAGAGCTTCAGACAAAGTTGCCGTCAATGAGCTATTTAATGCTAAGTTCTCAGAAGCGTTAAAAACAGTAGGCAAGCAGATTGATTTCGTCAAACTCTTTGAAAATCGTAGCGAGTTTCGTGACAGCATCGTGCAAGAAATCGGTAATGATCTTAATGGCTATGTCTTAGAAGACGTGGCGATTGATTACTTAGAGCAAACGCCGAAAGCGTCACTCGATTCAAGCAATATTTTGGATGCTGAAGGTATCAAAAAGATTACCCAGCTAACAGCTTTCCAAAACGTCATCACCAATGAGCTTGAGCGTGACGAAGAGCTGGCCGTTAAGAAGAAAAACGTCGAGACCAAAGAGGCGATGCTGGAGCTAGAGCGCCAACAAGCCGATGCTGAAGCCAAACAGCGCCGTGAAATCGCGTCAGTGATTGCCCGTGAAACCGCTGAAACTCGCAAAATTGAAGAAGAAGAGCGTAAAAAATCCGAAACAGCCGTTATCATGGTTGAGCAAGATTTGGCGATTCAGCGTGAAAATCAGCAGCGTGAAATTGAAGTCGCTGGACAGAACCGCTTGCGTGCCGTTGTGATTGAAGAAGAAAAAGTCACCCGCGCTCGTGATTTAGAAATCGTCTCGCGTGAGCGGGAAGTCGACTTGCAGCGTATTGAAGCTGAACGCGCCATTGAGCTTGAGAAAAAAGAAATTGCTAACGTCATTCGTGAGCGTATCGCGGTAGACAAAACGGTCGCACAAGAAGAAGAGCGTATCAAAGAAGTTCGCGAAGTGAGTGAAGCCGAACGCTCGAAGCAAACGCGTGTCCTAGCCGCCGAAGCCGATGCCGAAGAAATCAAAGTACGTCAGGTGAAAAAGGCTGAAGCAGAAGAGTTGTCTGCTAAGCATAAAGCGGTTGAGATTACCACACTTGCGACGGCCAATCTTGAGGCAGCTGCCAAAGAATCGGAAGCCAAAATGAAAATGGCGGAAGGTATCAAAGCTGAAGAGTCTGCGCATGGTTTTGCTGAAGCGGCCATTCAAGAAGCCAAGTCGGTATCTTTAGAAAAAGAAGGACTTGCCAAGGCTAATATTATCAAAGCGACTGGTCAAGCGGAAGCGCAGTCAGAACGTGAAAAAGGTATGGCTGATGCTGAGATTATCGCCGCTCGCGGTGAGTCTAATGCCAAAGCCGAGCGTGACATCGGTATGGCAAACGCGCAAGTGATTGCCGCTCGTGGTGAATCAAATGCCAAGGCGGAACGTGAAGTTGGGCTGGCAAAAGCGGAAGTTACCCGTGCGCATTTCCAAGCCGAAGCAGATGGTTTGGTCGAGAAATTCAATGCTATGGGTAGTATGAGCAAGGAAGCACGCGAGCACGAGGAGTTCCGTATGGGACTTGAAACTGCGCTACAAGAAGCCATGGCATCAATTGAAGCCGGTAAAGAGATTGCCAAAGAAAATGCTGAAGTCTTGGCGGTCGCGCTACAAAAAGCCAAAATCGATATCGTTGGTGGCGAAGCGCACTTCTTCGATAACTTTGCTAAGTCGCTATCTATCGGTAAAGCCATTGATGGTCTCGCTGGCAAGTCAGATACGTTAAGCGGCATTATCAATACAATGATGGCCAATCAAGTAATAACCAAAGCGAACAAGCAGAATGATGATGAAACGGCTTAGTAACATCATTAGTCGACATGACTGATTTATTATCAGCAAGATTTGACCCATAACTTTTCATTAATAAGCAATCTGTCACTTAAGTGGCGGATTGTTTTAACCAACTCAATCTAAACGCTTTAACATAGCAGTAGTTAATGACTACTATTAACCATGAGTTGACTAGAGATGGCTCATCTAAAAAAACCAGCGGTAACCACTCGTTTTTTTAGATGAGCCAAGTGCTTCTTTAGTTCGAAAAACCTTAGATTTATCTGATTGCCTAAAAATGGACGAGCAACGATGGCGGATACGCAAAACGCAACCAATTCAAATAACACCAATAGCCAAAATCAATCCGAGCAAACGGATCAAGCGGTCGCTTCAGGTAATGCTTATGAGCTTATTAAAAAGCGTCTTATTGAGCAGGGTAGTCGGCTAGAGCAACAGACCGCTAAGCTGAATCATGCGCGTCTGCAAGAGTTTGGCAGCACGCAGATGCAAGTCATCGCCCGCACCCGTATTCGTACCGAATACAACTGTGTGGCGCAAGATATGGTACAAGTGGGCGACTATCTGTTATTTGGCTACAACGTCTTTATGGGGCTAAAGCGGGCGAGTAATATCAAAGATGTGTTGTCGCTATATCGATTGATAGAGCCTACTAATAAAAATGGTGGTGATGAAAGTCAGCAGAATGGTCTCGATAGTAACGATAGCATGGATAAGGAAAGCGCTGAGCAAGAATATCAGCTGGAAGAAGTGGATCTAAAAAATACCTTTTTAGATCAAGAGGCATTTGTCCAAGATTTTAATGAGCTATATCGTTATTACAAGCACACGCGCCTGATTCAGCTGACCGTCAAAGACAGCAAATTGCTATTGGCCTTTCAAATTGGCGAGCGTATCACCGATATTCGCGTCTTTCGTTTTGCTCTAGATTTTAGCCAAGGCACACCAGAGTCAGCCCAAATTGCCTACGTAGACAATCGAGGCGAGCGTGATATCGAGTTGCCTCCTGCTTACGATTTTGATTGGGTAGATACCACGCGTGAGCAGATGGTCAATGGTAAATATCCACATATGAATATCTTAGATACCATCTTTGTAGAAACCATTGGTGGCGATTTGACCATTAAGATTGAGGATAATACTCAATCAGGGCAGGGTATTTATAGCGAGCCTGTGAATGATCGCACCCAGTCGTTGACTGACGCTGAAATTGCTTATGCCAAAGTTGGCAGTTTAATACTGCTGAAAATACTGCCGTATCGCGAAGACAGTTATCGTTATTTTGTTTATAACACCTTGACTGAAGCCGTATTGCGTTTAGATGCAATTGGGCAGTCGTGTGTACAGCTGCCTGAAGATCACGGTATTATATTTCCCGGCGGTTATTATCTACAGACGGGTGAGTACAAGCTGTTCGATGCCAATAATGTCGGTGCTAATGACTTAAAGTTTAAACGTAAAATCGTATCGCCCAATGGTGAAGACGTGTTGTTTTTATTTTACGATGTCGCTTTAGGTATCACAGGGTTATTTCCTTACAACCTTATTAAAAAACAATTGGCAAATCCCATTTACTGCAATGGTATGGCATTGGCAGACAATGGGCGTTTGGTACTATTTAATGACCAAAGTGAGCCGTCACGCATTCACCCGATGCAGATATGGCATACGCCTTATGCGTCACCTGAGTATGTCAGTGAGTTGCCTGAAAGCAGCAGTTTTTATGGCAAAATTGGCAATAAAGAATTGGTACGGGGTATCTCCGACCTTTATAGCATCACCCGCCTGATTGATAATCAAAGCGTGTCACAAAAACTCTATGAGGAGCTAGCGGATAATACCAGCCGCCTCTTTGATAGCTATTACTGGTTGTCTGACCCTGAGCTTAATGACGTTGCCAGTAGTATTAAGGACGTAACGGCGACTGCTGAATTGGTCATTGATGAGTTTGCCAAAGTACAAAGCATCCAAAAGCAAACCCAAACGGCGTTAGCCGATGCCGATACGCAGCAAAATGAGATATTACGGCAAATACGTGTGACCACCTTTGAGTCTGCCGGTGATTATGTGGAGCAGCTGTCGGCGTTAAGACGACAAAAAGGCCGCCTGGTCAGCTTGGAGGACTTGCGTTACTTAGATAGAGCTAAGCTACAGGCATTGCAAACACAGTTAGAAGCAGCAGAAAGCGAGCTCGCCGAAAAAACCGTCTTATTTTTAAGTGAAGACAAAGCATTATCAAGCTACGAAGACATATTAGCAGAGGTCAGCGAACGCTTAAATGCTGCTGAAACCAATAGCGAGCTAAAGCCAGTACTAGATAAAATTGATGAGACAGCACAAGGCTTAGATTTATTGACCGAGCTATTAGGCACATTAGATGTTGCCGATGCCACGGTACGCACCCAAATTATCGATGACATATCGACCATTTATTCGAGTCTCAATCAAAGCAAAGCCAAGCTTAATCATAAGCGTAAAAACTTAGGTTCTGCCGAAGCAGTCGCGCAATTTGGCGCGCAGTTTAAGCTATTTGGTCAGTCCATTGCTAATGCCTTGTCGATTGCCAATACGCCTGAGAAATCCGACGAGCAAATGGCGAAATTACTGGTACAGCTAGAAGAACTAGAAAGCCAGTTCGCTGATCCAGAGAGCGGTAGTGGTGATCAGTTTTTAGCAGATATCATAGCCAAGCGTGAAGAGATTTACGAAACCTTTGAAAATCATAAACAGCAGCTGCTTGATACCCGAAATCGTAAAGCCCAGAACTTAGGGGATGGTGCGCTGCGGATGCTTGAGAGTATCAAAAAGCGTACGCAGAGCACAGGCGTCACTGGCTTTAAGGAAGAAGAAGCGCTCAATACCTATTTTGCCTCAGATGGCTTAGTCCAAAAAGTACGCGCTATCGCTAAGAACTTGCAAGCGATGGGCTTTAGTGTCAAAGCCGATGATATTGATGCGCGCTTAAAAGCCATACAAGTTGAGAGTTATAAGAGTCTAAAAGATAAGTCTGACTTGTTCGAAGATGGCGGTCAGATTATTAAATTGGGCAAACACCGCTTTTCGGTTAATACTCAGCCTTTAGATTTAACGTTGCTCAGTCGTCAGCAGTCAGATGGCAAGCGTGTGCTCAATTTGCATCTAACAGGCACCGATTATTATGAAGTGCTCAATAATGCTGAGTTAAATGCCTTGCGCCCTTATTGGGATATCAATATCGCCTCTGAGTCTGACACCGTTTATCGCGCTGAGTACTTGGCGTATAGCATTATCGAAAGTGCCAAAAAAAGCCAAGACGGCTTGACGGAAGCGCGTTTATATCAGGCCTATGATGCGACGCGGTTAACCTTCGATAGCAAGGGTGAGATAGATGAGGACAGTCCGCTACCTAAACTCGTCAGGGCCTATGCCACGCCGCGTTATCAGCTCGGTTATGACAAAGGTATTCATGACCATGATGCGACGCTGTTATTGCTACAAATATTACCCACCCTACGTGAAGCTGGGCTACTGATTTATACCCCGCAAGTACGGGCGTTGGCGCAACTATTTTACTGGCAGTTAAGTTTAACCAAAGCGCTCGGCTTAGAAGCGCTACGTCAATTTGGTTATGATACTTGGTTAAATGAGCTGGTACTGACGCGGGTACATAACTGGCAAGATAGAGCCATTACAGCTGAACAATTGCATCGAAGCCTGGGCAGCGATACTGCAAAAGCATTGCTGGTTGAAGATATGACGCATGTGATGCAGAGCTTTGTTGCCGCTTATAACGCCGATAAATTTGCTTTAGAGGACGGCTCAGCTTCAAAGATTAGCCAAATTCATCAACCCGCTATGGTTAGTAATACGACTGTCTTTCAGCAAGGCTACGTGCAGCAAGCTTGTGAATATTTGGTCAGTGTTATGGGGCAAGTTACTACGCCCAATGGCAATATCGAGTGGCAGACCAGCCAACAAGCGCAGCAGTTATGTGAGCTATTGAGCAAAACACTAAATAGCGCGTCAGCCAATGCGCAAAATAACATGGGTTTTGAGCAACTACAGTACTCGATTGGCAAGCTTGGTTTACAGCCAAAATCAGCCTATGAATTACTAGCCACATGGTTTTATGCGCTGATCGATCAAACTTATGGCAATGATAAAATAGCTGACAGTCAGAGCCATGCAAGCGGTGACAATGCACTTAGCGAAGATCAGCAAGCAAAAATCGATGAAGAAAATATCTTACGCCAACAGCAATTGGCAAGTGATCGTCATTACGTGCCCGAAGCAATTGCTGTTTTACTTACTCAGCTAAATGATACTCAAAGAAAAGATTTGGTACAGCATCTTATCGAGTCAGGGGTAAGCTTTGATAGTATTAATAAAGGCGCAACGAGCACTTCGTTTTCGACGCCCTCTTTATCGACCTCGTTAACCAGCCTCAATAACCCACTTAATCAAGCGCAAAGCTTCGAGCGTCGCATAAGTAAGGTCTCGCTTGAAATTCAAGTCAATAATTTGCTAGGTGAGCATGAGCGCATTCATCAGCAAACCTTAACCTTTGCCGTTGATGATTTCTTAAGTCGTTTGCATCATCACGACACCCAAGTTATTCCTGCTTATCGGCGCTATCTAGCGATGCGCTCAGAGATTTTAAATACATCAAAAGAAACGTTGCGACTTGATGAATTTATGCCGCGTCCGTTATCCTCATTTGTACGTAACCGTCTGATTAATGAAAGCTATCTGCCACTTATCGGTGATAATCTCGCCAAGCAAATGGGCACGGTTGGCGAAGATAAGCGTACCGATTTGATGGGTATCCTGATGATGATATCGCCGCCAGGTTACGGTAAAACCACCTTGATGGAATACGTTGCGAACCGTCTTGGTCTCATCTTTATGAAGATTAACTGTCCGTCACTCGGTCATGATGTGACGTCTTTAGATCCCGAAAAAGCACCCAATGCCACCGCCCGCGAAGAGCTGAATAAAATTAACTTAGCTTTTGAGATGGGCAATAACGTCATGCTTTATCTCGATGATATTCAGCATACCCATGCAGAATTTTTGCAGAAATTCATCTCACTTGGCGATGGTACACGCCGTATCGATGGCGTCTGGCAAGGCAAGACCAAGACCTATGATATGCGTGGTAAAAAGTTCTGCGTGGTCATGGCGGGTAACCCATATACCGAAAGTGGCGAAGCGTTTAAAGTACCTGATATGCTTGCCAACCGCGCCGATATCTACAATTTAGGCGATATCATGAGCGGTATGGAAGAGATATTCGCTCTCAGCTATATTGAAAATTCGCTCACCTCTAACGCGGTATTAGCGCCCCTTGCCAACCGTGATTTGAGCGATGTTCATCGTCTTATAAAGATGGCAAAGGTAGACAATACCAATCTTGCCCAAGCACAAAGCAGCGAGCTGACTTATCCCTATAGCACCTCGGAGATTAATGAGGTTATCGCCATCTTGCGCCATATGTTTACCGTGCAAAAAGTTATTCTCGATGTCAACCAAGCCTATATTACGTCCGCCTCGCAGGATGATAAATATCGCGTTGAGCCGATATTTAAGCTGCAAGGCAGTTACCGTAATATGAATAAGATGACTGAAAAACTCTCGGCAGTCATGAATGAGAACGAGCTGAATCAGCTAATCGATGATCATTATCTAGGCGAGTCGCAGCTATTGACCCAAGGCGCAGAAAGCAATCTACTGAAGCTCGCTGAGATACGCGGTGTCTTGACTGAAGCGGAAGCCACACGTTGGATGCAAATCAAGGCTGACTTCTTACGCAATAAAGCCATGGGCGGCGAAGACGGTGATACAGGCGCGCGCATTGTCGCTCAATTGGTCGACTTGGCGAGTGGCTTTAATGCTATTAGCAGCCAGTTTGAAACGTACCTCACGCAAAATAATCCAGAGCAAATCGCTCGCTTACGAGAAGCGGCACAACAAGTGCAACTCGATAACCAATTAGAAGCACAGAAAATCCTTGCCGATAGCGTCCTTAGCAATGCCAAAGTCGTCAGCGACAGCATCGATAATGGCTTTGAAAAAAGTATGAATCAGCTGATAAAAATCTATAAGCATGATCATAATATTGGAAAGGCGGAAAGCGAGTATCTCAAGCAAAACCAAGACGTGCAAAAAGCACTGATGGTACAGCTGGTTGACGCCGTTGAACAACTGGCGCAAAAAATGGCTGATAGATTATCTGAAACCTTATCTAAGAGTGATGAGAATAAAACAATAGATAGTAATATCCCTGATATTCATCAACAGACTGTACTGATGGCAAACGCACTTAAAGAGGCGCTTGCGCCACTGACGATGCGAATGGACGAGAAGTTGGCAATTGATAGCAGCACCGATCAATCTGGCAAACTTATCGTCAATAGTCTTAATAGGCTGAACAAAATATTTGATGATTATGAATAGTCGTATTGATAAGAGAGGTAAACTATTGATGCATCAAACAAACCAATGAGAAAAATATGGCGCACAAAAAGAAAAACGTCCGCAAAAAACTCTGCCCTGTCTGCGAGCGCGAGTTTAGTTGGACTAAGAAGCTGGATAAAAACTGGGAGAGCATGGTCTATTGCTCCGACCAATGCCGACGCGTTAAAAAGTATGAAGGGCTGGATCATCAAAAAGAAGCTAAGTAGGCAGTAAACATTAACCATAGATGTTAGATATACGGCAGAAAGGAGCAGACGATGGCACATAAAAAAGTAAACCTACCGCAAAAAACCTGCCCCGTCTGCCAGCGCCCGTTTACGTGGCGTAAAAAGTGGGAGAAGGATTGGGAGCAGGTGATTTATTGTTCTGAGCGGTGTCGGCGAGGTGAAAAGGTGAGAGTAACTAAGTTATTATCTACTTTTTAAAAGCCAAAAAATTAATCTACTCTAAGATTGGGTCTCAATATGTCATCTCACACTAATGAAAAACGCTCTCTAAAAATTTGGAATACTTTTGAGCAACAGTTAAATATTTTGCAAAGTAGAGGATTAGTTATTGAGGATTTTGAACGTTCCAAACATTATCTTTCATGCATAGGTTATTACCGTTTAAGTGGCTACTGGTATCCTTTTCGTTTGCCAGTTAGTCATAAAAAACGAGATGATTTCTTCGTAGAAAATACATGTTTCAATGATGTGTTAAATATTTATCAGTTTGACAAAAAGTTGAGATTGATATGCCTAGATGCGTTAGAGCGTATTGAAATGGCTATTAGAACTGAAGTTGCGTATCTATTGGGTCGTTCAGACCCTCAAGCTCATTTGTATGGAAAATTCTTAGATGGAGATTTTACAAGATATGATAAACGTCTTGGTAAATCTAAACATGAAATTTGGTTAGAGCATTATCATCAACAAATCAAGCGTTCCAAGAAACAGGCATTAATTCAGCATCATCTTCAATATTACAATGGCATACCTATCTGGGTAGCAGTAGAGGTAATTGATTTTGGTTCTATATCTATACTGTATTCAGGACTTAAATATAAGCATCGTCAGCAAATTGCAGAAAAATATGAAACTAGTGAGGATGTATTTACGAGTTGGATACATTCATTAAATATCGTCCGGAATATTTGTGCTCACCACTCTAGACTATGGAACACTAATATACCTAAGCCAGCTAAAAAATCAAAAGATATAAAACCTTGGCATGACTTAGATAGAAGGAAGATATTTTTCTACTTATGTCTTATGAAGCATTTTCTAAGTATTATAAATCCATGTGCAACATGGGATAAGCGAGTTGAGTTATTACTCTTGAACTTTCCAATAGTTGCCAATGAGGCGATTTCTGAGGAAGACATGGGATTAAAAAGTTGGGAAGATTGGAACTTGTAAAGTATTGAGACAAAAGAAGACCGCCACATTTCTTATCGAGACATGCTCAGTAAGTAGAGGTGGCGGTGCTGTTGAGCGCATTATACCTAAAATTTATAGTAAGAGCAAGAAGAAAATGAACTGTTTGCTAATTCGAGTTTAAACGTTTTCCAGAGTTTTTTGTACTCTAATATCAATATTATTTATCCAACTAATCTTAAATATTTTTATCAAATTTAAAGTATTTATAATAAGGCCGCAACTTATAAAACAAACACTCACTTAGCATCTTTTTTAGCAAAGATATTCGCAACTAACGCACCACTAAAGTTATGCCATACACTAAAGATTGCGCTAGGTAAGGCCGCGACAGGGTTGAAATAAGTTGCCGCAAGGGCAGCGCCCAGACCAGAGTTTTGCATGCCCACTTCTATCATAATCGCGCGGCGTTGTCTCTCCGTAAAGCCAGACAAACGGGCGATCAAATACCCCAAGGCATAACCGGTCATATTATGTAAGGCAACCACGATAAACACGATAGCACCGCTGTCTAGAATAGTCGCTTTAGACACGGCAACCACCGCCGCTATAATAATGGAAATACCCAATACCGATACCATTGGTAATACCTCGGTGACGAAATCGATTTTTTTACCCAAAAATTTATGAAAGATAACACCTAGCAATATGGGCAAGATTACGATTTTTGTAATGGTTATCATCATACTGGCCAAATCGATATCAATCAGCTGACCCGCAAAAACACTGAGCAGAATAGGGGTCAGAAAAGGTGCAAGTAGGGTAGAGATAGAGGTAATCGCCACACTCAATGCCACATCACCTCTGGCTAAGAACGTAATCACATTACTAGACGTTCCGCCAGGGCAACAGCCAACCAAGATGACACCGACCGCGATTAAAGGATCAAGGTTGAAAATGACCGTTAATAGGTAAGCGATCAACGGCATGAGCGTGAACTGTGCCAACAATCCTACCAGTACAGGTTTGGGGCGTTTGACAATTTCTAGAAAATCTTCCGTTTTGAGTGTCATGCCCATCCCAAACATAATGATGCCAAGTATGGGAACGATCAAAAAAGCCAATGAGGCAAAGAATTCAGGAAAAATAAATCCCAAAACAGCACTGACCAATGCCCAGATTGCAAAGGTTTTGCCAATCCAACTAGAAAGTAATGCAATCTGATTCATAGCCTATGCCTATCTCACAAAGATAAAAATAATAGAATAGACAATAATCTAGCATGGTTCTTGTTAGTAAATGATAAAAGTATTTTGCTATTAACTTAGCGATAAGTTTGCTGAAGGTGGGCAAAATGAAATACTATAAAAAATGGCTTACCCATATTAAATGAGTAAGCCAAAAAATAACTATCAGGTTTCTATAATAGCATTAACCAATCGACTACAAATTCGGATTTAACCACTTCTCAGCCGTTTTCATATCCCAACTTTTACGCTCAGCATAACTCTCTAACTGATCGGTGCTGATTTTACCGACGTTAAAGTACTCGCTATTAGGATGCGAGTAGTAAAATCCACTAACCGATGAGCCCGGCCACATCGCATAGCTTTCTGTCAATATCGTACCGATGGCATCGGTAGTACCTAGCCATTCGAATAGCTTGCCTTTCTCCGTATGCTCAGGGCAGGCAGGGTAGCCCGGTGCTGGGCGGATACCGACGTATTTTTCCTTGATCATCTCATCATTGGTTAAGGACTCATCAGCTTGATAACCCCAATAGTCTTTACGAATCAGCTCATGTAGATGTTCGGCAAAGGCTTCGGCTAAGCGGTCAGATAAGGCTTGTACCATAATGGCATTATAGTCGTCACCAGCTGCTTTGTACTGTTCAGCAAGCGCCTCTGTGCCAACGATAGAGACGGTAAAACCACCAAGATAGTCGGTATGAGCATCTGATGGCGAGATAAAGTCTGCCAAGCTAAAGTTTGGCTTGCCGCTGGCTTTATCTGACTGTTGACGCAGGTGCTCAAATTGATATTCTGCCGTGCCGCCCTCATTCGGTGCTTTGTCATAGACGGTGACGGTATCGGCACCGGTACGACGGGCTGGCATGAGCTTAAAGACGCCTTTGGCAACGATTAACCTTTCATCAATCATCTTTTGCATCAAGTCATTGGCATTATCAAACAAATCGCGCGCCGCTTCGCCAACGACATCATCTTGCAAGATTTTTGGATATTTACCCGCGAGTCCCCAAGAGATAAAGAACGGCGTCCAATCGATATAAGGCAATATATTGGTAATTGGGTAATCATCAAGGATGACTTGACCTAGCTTATTTGGTACTGGCGGTACATAGTTGTCCCAATCGTACTGAAAACCAAGCTCAATCGAATCAGCATAAGATATTTTCGCCGCTTTCGGTTGACGTTTGGCAAGACGTTCACGTACTTTGATGTACTCTTCACGCGTCTCATCGATGAGACCTTGACGGTGCTCTTTTGATAGCAGCTTAGTGACGACGCCAACTGAGCGTGAGGCGTCTGATACATAAATAACCGCATCATTGTGATATTGCGGTTCGACTTTAACGGCGGTATGCGCTTTAGAAGTTGTTGCGCCGCCAATCATTAAGGGTAGGGTCATGCCGCGTTCTTGCATTTGCTTGGCAACATAGACCATCTCATCAAGACTTGGGGTGATCAGACCTGACAAACCGATGATATCAACTTCTTCTGCAAGCGCGGTATCAAGAATTTTTTCACACGGTACCATCACGCCAAGATCGAGGATTTCGTAGCCGTTACAACCAAGCACCACACCGACGATGTTTTTACCGATATCATGGACATCACCTTTGACCGTTGCCATGAGGATTTTGCCTTTCTTTTCGCCCTCGACTTTTTCGGCTTCGATATACGGGTTCAGCCACGCAACCGATTGTTTCATGACGCGGGCAGATTTTACCACTTGCGGTAAGAACATTTTACCCGCGCCAAATAAGTCGCCGACGATATTCATGCCGTCCATTAATGGCCCTTCGATGACTTCTAGTGGCTTAGGATATTTCTCCCACGCCTCTTTGGTATCGGCGTCGATAAAGGTGGTGATACCTTTTACTAGTGCATGGGCAATGCGCTCTTCGACCGTGCCTTCGCGCCATGACATATCGACGGTGCTGTCTTTTTTCTTACCGCCGTCTTGATAACTTTCAGCGATGGTCATCAAACGTTCGGTCGCCTCTTGACCGCTCTCGCCTTGATTGCGGTTGAGCATCACATCTTCGATGGCGTCGCGAGCTTCCTTCGGAATATCATCATAAACCTCTAGCATGGCTGGGTTAACGATACCCATGGTTAAGCCGTTTTGAATTGCATGGTATAGAAAGACTGAATTGATGGCTTCACGAATCGGGTTACCACGGAAACTAAACGACACGTTGGAGACGCCGCCCGATACCATGGCGTTTGGTAAATTATCGGTTATCCATTTGGTGGCATTGATAAAGTCAGCGCCGTAATTATTATGCTCGGTAATACCGGTTGCAACCGCAAAGATATTCGGGTCAAAGATGATATCCTCGCTAGGGAAGCCGACTTCATTGACCAAGACATCATAACTGCGCTGACAAATCTCGATTTTGCGCTCATAGGTATCGGCCTGACCGTCCTCATCAAACGCCATGACGATGACCGCTGCGCCATAGCGCATACAAAGCTTGGCGCGTTCGACGAACTCAGCATGGCCTTCTTTTAACGAGATAGAGTTGACGACGGATTTACCTTGAATGCGTTTAAGTCCTTCTTCGATAATGTCCCATTTTGATGAGTCAATCATCAAGGGCACGCGGCTGATATCCGGCTCACCAGAGACCAAATTGACGAAGTGAATCATCGCTTGCTTGGAGTCGAGCATGCCCTCGTCCATATTGATATCGACGATTTGTGCGCCACCCTCAACTTGGTCACGCGCGACATCGAGTGCTTCGGTATAGGCCTCGGTTTTGATTAAACGTAGGAATTTCTTTGAGCCCGTCACGTTGGTACGCTCACCGACGTTAACGAATAAGCTTTCGGGGGTAATGGTAAATGGCTCAAGTCCCGATAAGCGGCAAGCAGGAGGGATTTCAGGTATCACGCGCGGTGGGTAATTGGCGACCATCTCCGCAATCAGGCGAATGTGCTCAGGCGTAGTACCGCAGCAACCGCCGACGATATTTAGAATGCCAGCTTTGGCAAAACCTTCAAGCAGGGCAGCCGTTTGCTCCGGTGTTTCATCGTACTCACCAAATTCATTGGGCAAACCTGCGTTTGGATGGGCGGAGACATAAGTATCGGCGATATTTGATAGGGTTTGAATATGCGGACGCAGTGCATCAGCACCAAGCGCACAGTTAAAGCCAACAGATAGCGGTTTGGCATGACGAATCGAGTTATAAAACGCCTCAGCCGTTTGACCTGAAAGCGTCCGACCTGAAGCATCGGTAATTGTCCCCGAAATCATAATCGGTAATTCAAAACCGATATCATCAAACACGCCCGTCACCGCAAAGATGGCTGCTTTAGCATTTAGCGTATCAAAAATGGTCTCGATTAATAGAATATCAACGCCACCTTCTATTAAAGCTAATGTCGCCTCGCGATAATTAAGCACCAACTCATCAAAGGTGATATTACGAAAGGCGGGGTCATTGACGTCAGGTGACAGCGAACAAGTACGCGACGTCGGCCCAATTACGCCTGCGACAAAGCGCGGCTTTTCTGGGGTCTTAGCGGTGTATTCATCAGCAGCTTCGCGGGCAATTTTAGTAGCGGTTTTATTCAATTCTGGCACGAGATGCTGCATATCGTAGTCGGCCATTGATAAGCGCGTACCGTTAAAGCTGTTGGTTTCAATGATATCCGCGCCTGCGGCCAGATGCGCGCTATGAATCTCCTTAATCATCTGCGGCTGCGTGAGCACCAACAAATCATTGTTACCGCGCACGTCTTGCTCAATATCAGCAAAACGCTCACCGCGATAATCGGCTTCCTCTAACTTAAAGGTCTGAATATGGGTACCCATCGCACCATCTAGCATTATAATTCGCGCCGCCATCTGCTCGGTGAGGCGTGCGCGCGCGGTTAACTGCTGTTCTTTATAAGGAAATACAGCAGGCGGCGTCAAAATAAAGTCACTAGCCGTGCTTGATACATTGGTGGCATTGGCTGTATTGGTATTGGCGACACCAGTATGATTATGAGAACAGGTCGGTGGAGTGGTGGTGTTTTGAGTCATAGGAGCGCTGCTTATTAGAGTCAAGATAAGAAAAGGAAAAAATAAAGTCGTTCAAAGTTTTTTAGGGCGAGCTTACTAAGTTAGCTACTGATAAAATAGGGCGTATAAAACAATACGATTGACAAAACGTTGGCTTAAAAATCGATAAGCAAATCTGGATTATTCTAGCACGAAACGGCTATTACTCGCGGGATTGTGCTTACTCCGCTTATTCCATTTTGGCACTATCACTGACGGCATCGTATTCAAACATATCAATAACTTATTGCTATGACCAACTATCGTTGTACGAAATTAGCATGGTATTAAAAGTACCGTCATAACCTTAAATTCTATTGCATAACGCTGCGTGGTACAAATGAATATCATTTGAATAGAGGATTACCTAAAGCTTTGATTTGTATTAACAAAAGCAATTACTTGCGTGAGCGCTTTATTACCCTATTTTGGTTTACACGTAAGCTACAAAAATTAGCCTAAACGCAAGTTTATAATGCTTTGTGATATGTTAGTTTAATTTCAGAAGGATTGACGTTTCATAAGCAATGCTTATTAGTAACTGTTAATAATTTTTATTTATGAGTGATTAACAATTAGGAATTAAAAACGGGATAGGCAAGGGTTCTAAGGAAAGACAATCTGACCGTAAGTCCGTAATAAAAATCAATAAATTGTAGTCAGTAAACCATTCATTTACTCAATCATTAAGGACAATGTTATGAAACTGATCAAAATCGCTACCCTTGGCACCTTAGCACTTTCAATTGCCGGCCTTAGCGCTTGTAATAATATGATGCCAACCAAAACCCCTGCCACAAAGGCGCCTATGCATAGTCAATCTACTGCCAGTATGAACGTGGTACAGATTGCTCAGAGCAATGCTGATTTCTCACTGTTAGTAGAAGCCTTGCAAGCAGCAGGTCTAGCGGGCGCATTGACCGATACCAGTGCAAGTTACACAATACTGGCACCGACCAATGCCGCCTTTGTACAAGCGCTACAAGAAACCGGCATGACCAAGGCTGAGCTATTTGCTAACAAGCCGTTATTGACCAAAATTTTGACTTACCATGTGCTCAAAGGCAATACGCCTGTTTATCAAAAACACGTCAGACCTGGTAATTACACCATGCTCAGTAATGACACGCTGGTGATTACGCCCCAAGGCAGATTAATGGATGAAAATGGTCGTACCACCAAGATTTTAAAAACAGATATCGCGGCGAGTAATGGCGTGGTACATGTGATTGATAGAGTGCTGTTGCCTAAATAATCTCATTACTTAAATAAATAATTTATCACCTAGATAAGCAATCAACGAGCGTCACAGCGTTTATTTAGGTAGTGGATAAATTCAGATGCTATATAAACCATTGCTAGACTATAAACGAAGATTGGTTTTAGCCTAGCAATGATGTGCTATACGTGAATGATACAGTGTTGCTACCTAAGTAAGCAGTAAGTAAAAAATAATCAGCTAAGATGGTAAGCATTGAGCGACGTTATTTAATGTATTACTAATTTACCCACATTTCTATTTAGAAGCTTTTATTTAGAAGTCTTTATGCAGAAATTTTCATTCATCAGTATTTATATTTTAACCGCTCTGAAACCAAAAAGTACCATCCATAAACCCGTTATTTCAAAGGAATGACCTATGTTAAAGAAGAATTTATTATCTATCGCTGTCGTTACCGCTGCCATGTCACTGGCGGCTTGTAACGATAAAGAAGCCGTTACTGAGCCAGTTGAGCCAGCCGCGACTACTGACGTAGCCGTTGAGCCAGAAACCACCACAGATATGCCAGCTGAAGCAGTGGCTGAGTCTAACGATGCGATGGCTGTAGATGCGGCAGCGACACAAAGTATCGGTGAAATGGCTGCTGGCAATGAGAATTTAACTATCCTAACCGAAGCGCTGCAAGCGGCTGACCTTGATGACATGATGATGGCAGAAGGTCAGTACACCGTATTTGCACCAACCGATGATGCTTTTGCTGCTTTGTTAACTAAACTAAACGTCACTAAAGAGCAGCTGCTCGGTGATAAAGAGATGCTGACCAGCGTATTGACTTATCATGTCGTGCCGATGGTGGTAAAAGCGGCTGACATCCCTTATGGTACAGCTATCGATACGGCAAACGGCCAAACCATCTCTATCAGTGATGCTAATGTGATTACCGATGCGAGTGGTAATACCGCTAACATCGTTGGCACCGATATGATGGCAACCAACGGTGTGGTACATGTGATCGATACGGTCTTATTGCCTAAATAAGCTGATTTTATCGCTATAAACAACAATAAAAGCATCTAAGAAGCCCAGCCACCGAGCTGGGCTTTTTTGTATTTAATGACTTAGCGCAAAATATATCACAGTTTGTATGACAACCTTACGTCCATAAAAAAGCCCGAGACCATCGCCTCAGGCTTCCTGTTTTATCGTTACTTTTAATGTCATCAATACAGTTTAGATAACATTATAGCCTAGTAAATTATAGACGTTCTTTATGAAGTGGATCTTGGGCTGCCATTCTTTGTTGCTGCTTTAGATGACGCTCTTCCCAATACGGCGCGTTTTTGATACCGAATTTTGCTGGATCAAACGTATAGTGCTTCACGCCAGCTTTACGCTGTGCTTCATAATCTTTCAGCATAGTAAGCGTTGGACGCGCGACAAAGAAGATAACCAAAATACCAACGATATTTAGCCATGCCATCAGACCAACACCGATATCACCGATTGCCCAGATATAGCCTGCTGAGTTAAGACCACCATAAGCAACCATCACCATGATTAGTACTTTAACTAAGAATAATCCAGTTCTGTTGGCACCGCGGCTGATAAAGCGCGTTAAGTACGCAACGTTTACTTCAGCGATGTAGTAGTAAGCCAAAATAGTGGTAAAGGCAAAGAAGAATACGGCAATAGCGATAAAGGTATTACCAAACTGACCGTATACGGACTCCATTGCCATCTGAGTAAAGGCAGGTGAGTTAATCTCAACGCCCGCCGCAACGTTTTGTACGATGTATTGTCCTTCAGGTAGCGTACCTTGGATGTTATAAGTACCCATGGTCAAAATCATAAAGGCAGTCGCAGAACAAACCAGTAGGGTATCAACATAGACTGAGAATGCTTGTACCAAACCTTGCTGTGATGGATGCTCAACTTCGGCAGCACCAGCAGCATGAGGACCTGTACCTTGACCCGCTTCGTTAGAGTAAATACCACGTTTTACACCCCAACCGATGGCTGCACCAAAACCCGCTTGCGCAGTAAAGGCATCACCAATGATTAAGCCAAATACTTCTGGAATCATCTCATAGTTAGTAAACATAATAACGAGGGCTAGACCAATATAACCTAGTGCCATAAAAGGAACGGCATACTCGGTAAAGGTTGCGATACGTTTAATACCACCAAAGATAATAATCGCTAGCACCACTAGAATGATACCCAATGCCACAAGACGCATAGAGCCAACTTCTAAGCCCCCAAGGTTCATGATGGTACCTTCACCCATGACCTGTGCAAAGGCATTGATAACGCCGTTTGCTTGCACACCAGGTAAGAACATACCACAAGCTAAAATAGAAGCGACCGCAAAGAGGATACCATACCAACGTTGACCTAGAGCGCGCTCAAAGTAATAAGCAGGGCCACCGCGGTATTCTCCAGTGACGACGTCTTTTTCTTTATAAATCTGTGCAAGGGTTGATTCGACATAAGCGGTAGATGCGCCTAAGAATGCCACAACCCACATCCAAAATACGGCACCAGGACCACCGAAGCCGATAGCTGCTGCTACCCCAGCGATATTACCCATACCCACACGTCCCGCTAGGGATACAGCGAGTGCCTGAAATGATGAAATACCTTGTGCACTTGACTTACCTTTAAACAGCAAGCTGATCATTTCACTGAATAAACGTACTTGTACGAAGCGCGTCATGATGGAATAAAATAAACCTGCGCCCAAGCATAGATAAACCAATGCTGGGCTCCAGATAATTCCGTTTACTAAATTAACTAAACCTTCCATATGTATATTCCTAGTACTGTCTCAAAGTGGCTATATATGACGATGCTAAGAGAAAGCTCGCTTTAATGTCCTTATTAAAGCCAACCACTCAAATAATCTGCATGCGCTTAACTGTCTTAGAAATTCTCCCTACAGATTAAGTTTCATATGCGCTTAGCCACTAAGGATGGACTGTAGTTGTCTGCTGTTATCCGTCTGGTTTATTAACAATAATAAGCGTATCCAACCGCTTATCGCGTTGACAGTTTATTAAAAATGCCCCTAAGTGAAGCGGTTATAAATAAACCAGTGAATAAAACAGGCGGTTATAATATAAATAGCCACCACCTCAATCAATAAGAGGGTGATACTTAACTTTTTATGAGTCATATCGGCTGCCTACATATACATGGTAGAGTAGGGTAAAAGAGCAGTCTTTACTCGTCTATCAATCCTTTTTCATGCGACATTGACGACCTGCTAGTACCAAAAATCTTATAAGTCCACTACCAAATGTATTCAAACCGTACGGCTACGTAACTGCAATTTGCCATATTTTTTAGTCAATTACTAGAATTTTCTTTATAAGGGCATACATTTATAAATGGTTTCCTTCGTATGATTGCCTATAGAAGACTAAGAAATCCTACATTTATTTTACAATTGTCATTATTTTTTAACTCATTGTTGATGACGGCTAAAAAAACACTTACGTTAATAGTAGTGAGAATTGCTTATAAATGCGCCAAGGCCGTGCGATAAGCGCTGTTTTGCGGTTGTGTTTTGGTAACGATGAATTGTAAAAGTAACGGTATAGCGCCATTATTAGCACAATATATTGCGGCTGCTATATTGTAGGCTATGAAAGTCGCAGCCGATAAACTATAAGTACATTTAAGTGGTTAAAATTAAGAAAGCGATTAAAAAATATTTTGTTTGTTATTTATTATTAGGAGAGTCAACGATGACGCGTAAATCTTTTTTAAAACCTATGTTGCTATCAGCGGTATTAGCGACTTCTACCGTCGGTTTGAGCGGTTGTGGCTATAACAATTTGCAGGCGCAAGATGAACAGGTTACCGCGGCTTGGTCAGAAGTGGTCAACCAATACCAGCGCCGCTCTGACTTGGTGCCAAACTTAGTCAAAGTCGTGCAGCAATATGCTAAGCAAGAGCAAGAAGTATTTACTCAAGTCGCTGCCGCGCGCTCACAAGCGGGCGGTATCACGGTCACGCCAGAGCTGCTCAATGACCCTGAGGCGATGAAGCGCTATGCTGCTGCCCAAGATCAGATGACGGGCGCGCTATCGCGTTTGATGGCGGTTTCTGAGCGTTATCCTGAGCTGAAATCTGATGCCTTGTTCCAAGATTTACAGGCGCAGCTTGAAGGCACAGAAAACCGTATTACCGTGGCGCGTAACCGTTATATTCAAGAAGTTCAAGGTTATAACACCACCGTGCGTCAGTTCCCAACCAATATTACGGCCAAAGTATTTGGTATGGATCCCAAGCCAAACTTTAGCGTCGCTAACGAAAAAGAAATATCGACTGCACCAAGTGTCAACTTCGGCGATGATAATGCGCAGACAACGCAGTAAAGCCAAGTTTTCAGTTTAGGCGTTCTATCTATCATGATGGCGTATAAATGCTACTGTTTATGTGACAGTGCGTTTATTTAATAGTCCGTTTATTGGCTCAAAAATGATGGAACGCCTTAATCGTAAGTCGGTTCTTGCGTTGTTATATGGCTTTTTATAACCGTTGGTTTTGTCGTCATTTATTAGTACAGATGTTATTTGAGGTGGTATAGATTAGATGAAGCATTCAACAGCACTCTTATCCGCATTATTATTTACTCTAAGTATAGGGAGTGGCTCGCTGCTGCATGCAGCACCCGATGCTAATAATACGGCGGTCGCTAGCGATAGCACCTCAGATATGCAAAACCGTAGTGTCGAGGAATTGGTAGCGATCGCAAAAGCTGCCGAATCTAATGAAGCCATCAACGATGCCGTCTTAGGTAACGAAGCCATTAATGAAGCTATTCTTGGCAATGAAGCTATCAATCCTAATGCTGCTAATTCCAATAGTAATACGACCACCTCAACAACCTCTAATCGTCCGCCTGTACAATCAAGTGCTCAGGGCGTCGATGCCGATAAGCTCATCTTAAACTCGCCAGTTATCGACCAAGCCAATATCTTAAACCCGCAAGAAAAGCAGCGTTTAGAGGCGCAGCTAAGAGGCATTTATCAGCAAGGTTTGGCGCAAGCTGCGGTGGTCATTGTACCGACCACCAATGGCATGCCAATCTTTGATTATGCGCTACAAGTTGCCGAAAAATGGCAGCTGGGTAATAAAGATATTGACGATGGCCTGCTAATGGTCGTTGCCGTTAATGACCGCAATATCTATATTTTAACGGGTTACGGACTAGAAGGGGTGTTGCCAGATTCGGCGGTCAACCGTATTATTCGCGAAGACATCACACCGCTATTTAAGCAAAATGACTATGGCGCTGGGATATTGGCGGGCGTTGGCGCGCTGCAAACGCGCCTGACCGCTGATCCTGAAGTATTGGCGCGTGCCGATGCGCAAGCGGCTGAACGCGGTCAAAAACAAAATGACATTGGTGATAACCCATCGCCGGTGTTTTTATTTGTCATGGCAATGATATTTGGTAGCTTTATTACCAGTATCTTTGGGCGCATCTTTGGTTCTATCCTGACCGCTGGCGGCTTCTTTGTAGGCTCGCTTGCCTTGGGTGGCGGTTTCTTTATGACGTTAATTATGGCGATATTTATATGGCTGTTTTTAATTTCGCGCGGCTCAGGCGGTGGTCGTGGAGGACGCGGCGGCGGTGGCGGTATAGTATTCCTGCCCGGTATGGGCGGTGGTAGTGGCGGCTTTGGCGGCGGTGGTTTTGGTGGTGGCGGCTTTGGCGGCGGCGGCGGCGGCTTTGGCGGCGGCGGCGCGGGCGGCTCTTGGTAGAGGCGATTTTTATAAGAGTAAGAAGGGTAAATTAGGCTCAGACATTAGAAAATTGCCAGCAATGGCGTACTTGAGGATATAATATAATGGTAAAAAGCAATTCGTCGCAGGCAAGTTTTGCTCGTTGGTGGCGTCAAGTACTGTTTGTCCCTATGTTGCATAGCAAGTGGCTCACGCCCGCAGCGAAGGCTCGGCTGACAGAGCAGGTGACGCTGGCTGAGCGCGGACATCGCGGCGAGGTGTTTTTGATTATCGAAAATCACTTACCTATCCAAGATGCTTATCATCTTGACTGCCGCGATCGGGCGATTGATTTGTTTAGCGAATATCGCGTGTGGGATACCGAAGAAAACACCGGCGTTTTGATTTATGTCAATATTTGCGAGCATAAGCTAGAAATCGTCGCTGACCGCGGTATCAGCACGCATGTCAGTCCAACCGTGTGGAGCGCCATGTGCGAAAAGGCGGTCTCAGGTATCGCCAATCAAAAAACTGAAGAAAGTCTGATGGAGTTGTTGGACGAGGTAGGTCAGTTATTGCGTCAGTATTATCATCTTGAACATGACCCTGCGGGTAATGAGCTGTCCGATACCGTGGTATTTTTAAAATAACGCTTAAAGAAATAACAAGTAAATTTAGATAAAGGACCATGCCAATACCATGATTGAGCTGATAAAAAAACTGCCGAAAGCAGAGTTGCATTTACATATCGAAGGCTCATTAGAACCGGAGCTGATGTTTAGACTGGCAAAAAAAAATAATATCGCCATCCCTTATAAGGATATCGAAGATGTTCGCCGCGCCTATAATTTTACTAACCTGCAAACTTTTTTAGATATCTATTATGCGGGCGCTAACGTTCTGATTACCAAAGACGATTTCTATGATTTAACGTGGGAATATATTTTGAGATGTGTGGAAGATAATGTCGTCCATACGGAAATATTTTTTGATCCGCAAACCCATACCGCAAGAGGAGTTGATTTTGCGACAGTCATTACTGGTATCAAAGAAGCGCTGGCCGACGCCAAAGAGAAATACGGCATCACCTCTTGTATTATCATGTGTTTTTTACGCCACTTATCGCAAGAAGAGGCGTTTTTGACTTTAGAGCAAGCATTAGCATTTAAAGACGATATTATCGGCGTCGGTCTGGATTCTTCAGAATTGGGCAACCCTCCCGCCAAGTTTAAAGAAGTCTTTAAAAAGGCCAAAGAAGCAGGCTTTAAGCTAGTCGCCCATGCTGGCGAGGAAGCCGATTTTTCGTATATTTATGAAGCGTTAGATGTATTGCAAATCAATCGCATTGATCATGGCGTGCAATCGATAAAGAGCGCAGCGCTGATGCAACGCCTAAAAGACGAGCAAATGCCACTGACGGTTTGTCCCAATTCTAATATTGAGCTCAAGGTATTTGAGAGTTACAAACAGCACAATATTAAAGAGCTGCTCGATTATGGCTTGAATGTCAGCGTCAACTCTGATGACCCTGCTTATTTTAAAGGCTATATGAATCAGAACTTTATCAATATATGTGAACACCTGCCACTTACGGAAAATGATATCGTTACTTTGGTAAAAAACTCTTTTAAATCTTCATTTATAGATAATGAATTAAAAGAGAAATACCTAGCGCGAGTGGATCTTGCTCTCCGGTAGGGGCGATTAAAAATATCTTCATTGATTAAGGCTTAACAGTTATATAAATCGTTAAGCCTTTTCCTTTTTTACAAAGTGCTTTTTAGGCGACAGTTACATGGCCGTAATTTTTTGGATTAATAACGGCATAATAATCCCAGCCTTTTCTGCTAAGGTAATATCAACGATAGTATTCGGTGTTGGATGTGGGTTTATCTCGATGATTTTAGCGCCGTTATCTTTTGCTAATTGCGCTAGGCCTGCCGCAGGATAAACGAGGCTTGAGGTGCCAATACTCATAAAGACCTCACAATTGGCTGCCGCATCCTCTGCTGTCTGCCATGCTTGTACGGGCAGTGCTTCGCCAAACCACACGATATCAGGGCGTATATAACCATCGCAATGCGAGCAAGTAATCAGGGTATCACTATAATCCATGGTATCGGCACTGCTGTATGAGCCTCTAAATTGCGCTTGGTAAGGCGCATCGCATTGACTGCAGCGATTTTGCCAAAGATTTCCATGTAAATGAATGACGCTACTACCTGCCTGCTCATGCAAATCATCGACATTTTGGCTAATAAGCGTCAATTGCTGCTCGGTTGATTGGCTATGATATTGCCACTGCGCTAAAGCTTCATGGGCAGGGTTTGGTTTTTTCTCAGCGACCAACTGCCTGCGCCACTGATACCATGACCACACCAGTTTTGGGTCGCGGGCAAAAGCCTCAGGCGTTGCCAAGTCCTCAGCCACATAATTTTCCCAAAGGCCTGTTTGCTTATCTCGAAACGTTGGAATGCCGCTTTCTGCTGAAATCCCAGCGCCCGTTAAAATACAGATGCGCTGTTTTGAGCGCAGCAATTTGGCCGCACGCTCGACTTCGGCTATTAACGCAGGTGATAATTCTGTTAACATGAGCCAGCCCTTTTTTAAGATTGGATATAGACTTCTATGATAGATGGTATTTGGTGGCTTGTCATATTGCTTGCGGTGGTCATGGGACTATGGCTATTGGCAAAATCGCGCGTGCCTAAAACCGCTGATAAGCATAACCTAAAGTCACAGCGCGAAAAAACATCACTCAATGATGCCTTACAGAAAACTGCAGAGCTGGTTAAGCAGTATTTTCCTGACTACCGTGTCAAGCGTAAAGCCAACCATTTATTGATTAGCAAGCAAGATAAAAAAGTGGCTATGATTACGATTGATAAAAAGCTTGCCGCCGGTCAGCGCCGTTTGGGTGACGTACCCGTGATTAATTATCACCGTGTCCCCAGCCGTGCTCATCTAATGGTGAATTTGCAAGATGCAGAGTAGGTTTTTATAAATTAAATAGATTTAACAACTTTATATACAACATTTTATCGTTGATAGCGCACAGTGATAGGCAGCAGTTAGCAGCGTAAAGCGTTGCCGTTAAAGTGTTATGAGGTAATAGGTAGGACTAAAAAAGGGTAAAACATGAGTGATTATGATGATTGGTGCGCTCGGCGGGAATCGAACCCACGACCCTCGGCTTCGGAAACCGATACTCTATCCAACTGAGCTACGAGCGCATAATTGATCGACTAAGACCCAATAAACTGATGATGTGTATAAATATAAATAAGTGCAATTGGTTGTCGTTAGAACGAAAAGGCGTCTAAAAATTGAGACCGCTTAGTCTAACAAATAAAAGTCATAAAGCCAATGAATGAAGGCCGCTATTGGCGTTTTTTAAGAAAAAACACCATAGTCGGCAAACAGGCATGGCAATCTACCTGTCTTTTCCCTTATAATGTCAGGGAGAATTCATATTTATAATCACCGATTACAAGCGCGCCCGTATGCGGGATGGCTGTTTGCTATTGATAACTGCTTGGTTATCAAAGGAGGACAAACAGAATGTCCAAGTCGTGTCGGCCCTTGTATACGCAATAAGAGAACGTGACGAATGAGAAAAGTAGTTATGTTATCGGCAGCTGCCATTCTAGGAATCGCTAGTATCGCTGTGAGCCAAGCCGAAAGTGTTGTAGACACGCCTGTAACCGTATCTGATGTCGCAGAAGGGCAAGAGGTTGTCGATAACTTGCCTGAAAAATTGGGTGACGATACCAAAGCTGCTGCTGATACTACCGATGGCGCTGCAGCTACCGATGAAGCTGCGCAAGCAGACGCGACCGATGCAGATGCACCTGCTGAAGAAGCAACAGCCGCTGCCGCACCTGCCGCTGAAGAAGAGCCTATTCCGCAAGATACGCCACAAGTACAAAAGCTCATCGCTTTGTATCCTAACTTGATTGCTCGTATTCAGCCGGTTGCTAAAGTCTGCTTTGAGGACGACGAAGTATGTGATGTCACTGCACGTTCTGCAGGTCCAGCAGCAGGCGATGGTCCGCGTGATGGTAAAGCAGTTTACAGCGCTGTCTGCCAAACGTGTCACGCATCAGGCTTACTTGGCTCTCCTATGCTAGGTGATGCTGGTGCTTGGGGTCCTCGTATCGCTAAAGGTAAAGATACCTTGTATACCCATGCTATCAACGGCTTTAACGCTATGCCTGCCAAAGGCGGCGCTGATATCCCTGATGAAGAAGTACAAAACGCAGTGGATTATATGGTTGGTGAAGCAAGCTAATTTAATTGGCTGACTTATATGCAACAGTAATAAAAAACAGCAGGAGACGGTAAACTAGTTATCGTCTTCTATTTTGCTTTTTTATCATTATTCTGCTTAATATAGTCAAAATATTCTAAAAACGCTACAGTATTGCGGATAACAGCAATCATATATAGAAGCTTATAGAGCGCCTATTTCATTTAATGAGGTAGGCGTTTTTTTGTGGGCGACGATTGATATTATTAATATCGTGGTTATATCATCCTAATGTTGAAATCCGCAACCGCGAGCCTCACATCTAGACACGAGACTCGTAAGATACGAGAGCAAATAATAGAAAACTAACTTTTCCCGAATCGTCTTCTATATTCCTTTATAGATACATCACTAATAAAGAGGTATTCATGTCTGAGGTGCCAGCGCTATCTATTCAGAACTTATCTAAAACCTATGGCAACGGGTTTTCGGCATTAAAAGATGTCAGCTTGACAGTGCCACAAGGTGGATTTTTTGCGCTCCTTGGGCCAAATGGTGCGGGCAAATCAACGATGATTGGTATCATTAGCTCCTTGTTTAAGCCAACGGCGGGTAGTGTGCATATCTTTGGTACCGATTTGTTGGCTGAACCTTCAAAAGCCAAGCAGTTTTTGGGCGTGGTACCGCAGGAATTTAACTTCAATCAGTTTGAAAAAGTTGAAGATATTTTGATTACTCAAGCCGGCTATTTTGGTATTGCTGCCAAAGAGTCTAAACCGCGAGCAGAAAAACTGCTCAAAGCGTTAGGCTTATGGGATAAGCGCGATAATAAAGCGCGCGAACTATCAGGCGGTATGAAGCGTCGATTAATGATTGCGCGCGCCTTGATTCATAAACCAAAGCTATTGATACTCGACGAACCAACGGCTGGGGTCGATATCGAGCTGCGCCGCTCGATGTGGGAATTTATGCAGCAGATTAACGTTGAAGAAAATACCACGATTATTTTGACCACCCATTATTTGGAAGAAGCGGAGCAGCTTTGTAAGCGTATCGCTATTTTGGATCACGGTGAGATTCGTATCAATACAGAAATGAAAGATTTATTAGCGCAGTTATCGGTTGAAACTTTTGTCTTTGATTTGGCGACGCCATTGACCAAGCAAATTGCTTTAACAGGGGTCACTGATACGCTACAACCCGATGATTTAACGCTTGAAGTGACTCTGACAGAAGGGGAGTCGCTAAACGGTGTCTTTGAGCAGTTGTCTAAGCAAGGCGTTTTGGTCGCCAGTATGCGTAATAAAGCCAACCGTTTAGAAGAGCTGTTTATGCGTCTGGTTGATAAAAGCTTGCATGAACCTTTAAGTTCGTAGGCTGTTTTATTCATAATTTTTCCAATTTACCCACATAAATAGACCACTATAAATATAGCAACCATATAGGCAATCTGCGGGCCATGATAGCGTTTTGATATTAGCCCGCAGACTGCTTAGGAGAGATAACGCATGAACTTCGCACAACGCTGGATTGCTTTTCGCACCCTGCTGATTAAAGAGATTCGCCGCATATTACGCATCTGGCCGCAAACATTATTGCCGCCAGTTATTACGATGAGCCTGTATTTTGTCATCTTTGGTAAAATGATCGGTTCGCGCGTGGGCGAGATGGGCGGTGTGCCATACATGCAGTTTATCGTGCCCGGTCTGATTATGATGGCGATTATCACCAACAGTTACTCAAACGTGGTCTCGAGCTTTTTTAGTGCTAAGTTTCACTCGAGCATTGAGGAGCTGCTGGTATCACCAATCTCTAAACATGCTATTTTGACGGGCTATATCAGTGGCGGTATTTTCCGCGGACTGGCGGTTGGGGTCATCGTCTTTATTGTGGCGTTATTTTTTACCAAGCTGGGTATTGAGCACTTATTTATCACCCTATTTACGGTGATTGGCACCTCGGTTTTATTCTCGCTTGGCGGCTTTATCAACGCCGTATTTGCACGCTCATTTGATGATATTTCTATTATTCCAAGCTTTGTGTTGACGCCGCTGACCTATCTTGGCGGGGTGTTTTATTCGATGGAAAATTTATCGCCATTTTGGCAAAATATTTCGCTGTTGAACCCAATTGTCTATATGGTGAACTCTTTCCGCTACGGTATCCTTGGCTATTCTGATGTCAATGTATGGTATTCGATGGCGGCTATCTTTGCCTTTTGCGTCATTTTTTATATCATCTCTTATCGACTATTAAGTGATGGTTCGCGTATTCGTTTATAAATTGCTGTGAGTACTATTTATAATCTCTAGCATTTTAACTATCATCAGTTTTACTATTAGGAAGTAGCCATGAGTATTCACGGTATTTTGGGCGAACAAACCACTGATTATCCAACTGAGTATAGTCCCCAGACCCTCTATCCAATAGCGCGCAATCTAGGGCGCGATGTGATTGGCTGGCAAGATGATAAGCTAGCAGTGGGCGTCGATTGGTGGCACGCCTTTGAGCTGTCTTGGTTAAATGCACAAGGTGTTTCACAAGTGGCTATTGCACGCTTTGCTGTTCCTGCCAGCTCGCCATTTATCGTCGAATCAAAGTCATTAAAACTATATTTAAATAGTATTAACTTTACCGAGTTCGCTAGTTGGGATGAAGTACAAGCGCTGATTGCTAAAGATTTATCGTCATGCGTTCAGGCAGAAGTAACCGCTCAGTTGTGTGGCTTAGATGATAAGCATTCAGGGCTGTTAATTGCTCAACCTGAGGGCGTTTGTATTGATGACGCGCTTGCCAATAGCAGCGAGAAAGTCGCGCTAACGGAACATCCTGACGCGTCATTATTAGCAAGTGGTTCAGTAGGTTCTGAAAAAGAAGCTGGTAAAATGCTTAGCTTTTATTCTAACTTGCTGCGCAGTAATTGTCCGGTGACCAATCAGCCAGATTGGGGTACGTTAGCGGTTTCGATTATCAGTAATAAAGCATTTGATGAAGCAAGTATGTTACGTTATATTTTAAGTTTCCGTCAGCATAATGGCTTTCATGAGCAGTGTGTCGAGCAAATATTTGCTGATTTGAGTCAGTACTATCAGCCAAGCGAGCTGATGGTTCGTGCGTGGTATACACGCCGCGGCGGTATCGATATCAATCCTTGCCGCGTCAGTGATATAAAGTTGTTACCGCAGCCAAGCCGCTTGATTCGCCAGTAAGGTAATGGTTTTATTTAAATTGGTTTTGCAGCGTTTGGTTTAAAAAAAGCGCCTATCTGAATCAGATAGGCGCTTTTTATTGAGCAAGTTTTATTAAAAACTATTTGCCGCTTACTTTTGCCATCACTTCTTCGCGGCTCAGCATTTGCTTTTCTGTTTCGCGGCGATTGACGTATTCGTATTTGCCTTCAGCCAAGTTACGGTCTGAAACCACGATACGATGCGGAATACCAATCAATTCAAGGTCGGCAAACTTCACGCCCGGGCGCTCATTACGGTCATCAAGCAAGACGTTAACACCTTGAGATTTTAGCTCCTCATACAGCGCGGTCGCCGTCTGCATGACGGTGTCTTCTTTTGACTTCATCGGTATGATAGCGACTTCAAACGGCGCAATTGAATCGTCAACGCTTGGCGTTTGTGGCCACATGATGCCGTTTTCATCGTTGTTCTGCTCGATAGCAGCCGCGATGATACGACTGACGCCAATACCATAGCAACCCATCATCATGGTCACAGGCTTGCCATCTTCACCAGAGACAGTCGCATTCATCGCTTGCGAGTATTTATCACCCAACTGGAAGATATGACCGACTTCGATGCCGCGTTTGATTTTTAGGCTGCCTTTACCGTCAGGAGAAGGATCGCCTTCTTGTACATTGCGCACATCAACGACGCGGGTAATGCTGGCATCACGCACCCAGTTCATACCGATGGTATGTTTATTGACTGCGTTTGCGCCCGAGACAAAATCCGACAAAGAAGCTGCCGAGCGATCGACGAATACGGGCATATCCAAATCAACGCCGATATAGCCTTTATGCAAACCAGCGGCTTTAAGCTCTTCATCAGAAGCCATCGTTAGCGGTACATTGGCTTCTTCGATTTTCTCCGCTTTAATGGTATTTAGCTGATGGTCACCGCGTAAGACAATCGCGATTAATTGCGGTTCATCATCTTCGGTATGACCGTGGACGATTAAGGTTTTCACCGTCGTCTCTAACGGTACGCCTAGATGCTCAGCAACCATTTTACAACTGGTCATGTCTTCTGTTAAAACGTCTTCGCGTTCCATTTTTGGTGGCTGACGCTCAGCGGTGCTGACCGATTCGGCTAGCTCAACGTTGGCTGCATAATCAGAAACGTCAGAGAAAGCGATATCATCTTCACCGCTGTCTGCCAACACATGAAACTCATGCGACGCAAAACCGCCGATAGAACCGGTATCCGCTTGCACGGCACGGAAATCTAAACCCAAACGGGTAAAGATGCGCGTATAAGCGTCGTACATCTCATGGTAAGTCTTTGCCAAAGACGCTTGGTCAGCGTGGAACGAGTAAGCGTCTTTCATGGTAAATTCGCGCGCACGCATCACGCCAAAACGCGGACGAATCTCGTCACGAAACTTACCTTGGATTTGGAAAAAGGTAATCGGCAACTGCTTATAACTGCGCAGCTCACCTTGAGCAAGGTTGGTGATGACTTCTTCGTGTGTCGGACCCAAGACAAAATCGCGGTCATGACGGTCTTTAAAGCGTAACAGCTCAGGACCATAGTCATTAAAACGCCCGGTCGTTTGCCAAAGCTCGGCAGGCTGGGTCATTGGCATCAGCACTTCTTGAGCGCCGACGTTTTGCATCTCTTCGCGAACGATGCGTTCGACTTTTTGCAACACGCGCAAACCCATCGGCAGCCAGATATACAATCCAGAAGCGATTTTACGAATAAGACCTGCTCTTACCATGAGTTGGCTTGAGGCGATATCAGCGTCGCTGGGCGTTTCTTTTAGCGTGGCAAACAAAAATTGACTGGCTTTCATAAATAAAGCGGAACCTTATCAACGATAAAATAAATAAGAAATAGGAGGATATTTAGCGTGTGCTTTGATGGCCGACGCAAGCTTACCTTTTATCACTTGGTAATAGTCTAGGACCTGCCTAGCTAAAAAGTACTGCAACAAGCAGCACGTTATTAGAAAGTGCGTTTATAAAACGCCTTACAAAAAGGGTGAAACTTTTATTTTTGTATGAATACATCCATATCGACAGCGTCATATTTTTGGTAAAAAAGCCAGAAAAATGGGTGCATGCCAACATTTTGCTTATACAATCTGACTATGTTAGGTAAAGTTCGCCTAAGACGCAATGACTTTTTGTTGATTCAGCTTAAACAGTGGCTAAACTCAATAATAATGCTAAAAATAAGCTGTTTTTTGAACTCAAAATCCACCAATTTTGGAGACTCAAAGATAAAATTTTAGTTAGCTGATAAAGCAGCACGGTTTATAGATTTTGGACATAAAAGAATAAAGGGATAAATAGTGAAGCAAAAGCTATTTTTTAAAGTGGCATCGAACTCATCAATTATGTAGGAGAATGGTAGTAACTGCTTGAAATGCTTATAAACAAATAGCATTAAAGGCTTAGTATTTAGCAATTTTATGCTGATAAGAATTAATATAAAACCTTGAGGTAGTTTACATGGTCAACCCTGATAACCACTCTTCAGTAGATAAGAATAATGCCAAGCGCCCGCAAGCGAAAAAACCCATCTCGATGCTATCGTGGCTGGTATTGCTTATCGGTCTTGCCGCGCTCGCTTTTGCGATTTATAGCCTGCAAAACCTCACTAAGGAAAAACCGATAGAAACCATTACCCGTGAAGGGGTGGTGATGCAAATCCAAAAATTAAATCGTTTGGAGACGGTGGCGTTTAGTGTCGATACCGTTATCACTAGCCAAAAACCAGGCAGTTGGATGAAGCTGTGGCAAGATGAGCAAAAGGGCTTATTTATTGCACGCGGACGCGTAGAAGCAGGGATTGATTTGAGTGCATTAACGCCAGAGATGGTACAGGTGGTGCAGCCAGAGATTGATGTTGAACAGCTGCAGGAAGCTGATGCTAATACGCCTGTCTCAATGATGCCGCAAATCAATATCACCTTGCCGCCGTCAGAAATATTTTCTGTTTATCTAGATGATATCGAAATCTATGATTGGCAGACGGGCGCTTTTGGTATGATGCAGGTCGATCCAAAGGTCTTGCAACAAGCGCAAAGTATGGCGAAAAAAGAAGTGCTTGAGCGTGCTTGCCGCGGTGATGTGATGAATTTAGCATTAGAAAATGCGCAAACCCAATTGCAGCAGTTGTTTTCATTGACCGGTGCTGTGGTAACGGTAACCACGCAGGGTGCAGGGGCGTGTCAAATGCCAACGGCTTAATACTTAAAATGGGTTAACGAAGCGCCACACCACTTAACAGATGTTGCTTGAATTTATTGGCAATAGGGTTACTATATTATATAGCAGGACTTATTTATCATTAACGACAGCCTTATAAATGCTGTCGTTGAAATAAGCTTATATGATATAAGAGGTGGCGTATATGACAACTTCCAATAATCAGCCCTCCGTTCATGAGAAACGCGAATTAATCAAGCAGCCTAAAGCAAAAGAATCGCTACCTTTTGCGACGTGGGTGCTGCTCATCATAAGCTTTACTTGTCTTGCGTATGCTATTTATACCATTCAGACACGAATAGTAAAGTCAGCTATCGATATCGATAGTGCAGCACAAAGCAGTTTGGTACAAACTGGCAGTACGCTACAAAAGGTGACTCAAGTAGACAACTAGCGCTTTTTACTAAAAATGTCAGCGTCGTTTTTTAACTGTGGGCGCTTTTGGATTAATCATTATTTTTTAAATTCAGCAATCGCCAGTTGCCGGGCTACTTTATGCTCAACCATCGGCACAGGATAAGCAATGTCAGCAAACTGACCGCCCTTTGTGAGCGCTTTACGCATTTTATCTTCACTATGCAAAATACTGCTTGGCACGTCTTTTAATTCTGGCAGCCAAGTCTTAATAAATAATGCATCAGCATCATGACTCTTAGCTTGGCTAAAAGGGTTCATAATACGGAAGTAAGGTGCGGAGTCTGTGCCTGTTGACGCGCTCCATTGCCAGCCGCCATTATTGGACGCAAAGTCCCCATCTATCAACTGCTTCATAAAGTAGCGCTCACCCAAGCGCCAATCTATTAATAAATCCTTGGTCAAAAACATCGCCGTCACCATCCGCAAGCGATTGTGCATAAATCCGGTCGCATTGAGACAGCGCATGGCCGCATCGACCAATGGCACGCCTGTCATGCCTGTGCACCATGCCTTAAAATCATCCTGATTATATGACCAGTTAATTTTATTATCTGTCTCTTCTTTATAAGCTTTATGACGAATCAGCTCGGGCTTATCATCTAAAACATGACGATAAAAGTCACGCCACGCCAGCTCACTTATCCAGCGGTTAATGTCATTGTTATCAGGCTTACCTGACTTATCAAAGCTATCGAAATTGTCGTTATCATTACCCTCTAATCTCTCTAATGCTTTTGTGGCTTGCAAATAGCACAGTCTTGGGCTAATTGCCCCGATAGTGAGATAGGCTGATAGCTGGCTGGTCGCTTGCAAATTTGGTACATCGCGGTTGATGTCATAGTTATCAATGTCGTCAGCGATGAAATCCTCTAAACGTTGACACGCAACCACTTCACCCGCTGGATAAGCCGTTCTAGCTTGCTCAAGCTGAGCACCAAAATCAATGTGCTGATACGCTAGGGCAGTCTCTAACCGTTTTTGATAATCTTCGACGGCTTTTTTACTGAGTTTTTCTATGTCTTTAACAGTATGAGCGCTGTCTTTTGCAGTTTTTAGGGTGGTTTTTGACTGGCTGATTTTTGACTGATAGTTTACCGCCATGGCTTGGTGCATTTGTAAGCTGCTAACATCTAAAGTATGCCGCCATTTGTTATAAAATGGGGTAAAGACCTGATACATGCTATCGTCATTGGTGGTAATGGTTTTTGGTGGCAAGATACATTGGTCGTGCCAGCGGATAAATTCGATATCGGATTTAGCAAGTTGGTTTATTAGTTCTTGGTCGCGGTCAATCTCATTACCTTCGTACTCATGATTTGCCATGACAACATCGATATCATTTACCTCACACAACGTGCTTAGCGTCTCAACACAGTCAGAAAAGCTGGCACAGAGCTGGACGGTTAAGTTGATATTTAAGTGTTTTTGCAAAGAGGTTGCTAAGAGTGGCAAGGTACGGGCGATATGATCGAGCTGGGTGAGTGACATATCATGTGCATGCCATTGTTCAGGCGTCATAAAAAAAATAGCACTGACTCGCGCATTATCTTCATTTGCACGCTCGCAAAGCGCTGCCAATGCCGTATTGTCATGAACTCGCAGGTCACGACGAAACCACATTAAATAATGTGCAGGGTTTGCACTCGCCGTATTATTGCTAGCAATGTGCTGAGACGTTGCCGCCACCGTTTTAGACATTCCACCTTTCCTATATTAATCAATCGCAATCATAAACAAAACTGTGAATAAAAGTATGCTAGGATAAGTTTTTGGATGCAATGGATTTGCCATTCAATTAACAAATCATCATATTCGCTTTTTAGCGTTGGCAATCAATATTTATCGTCGTCTATGTATTCGAGCCAATCTATCAACGTTATATCTAGTGTCATATCTATTTGATGTTATATCTAAGGTCACATTATGCAGGTTAAGTTTTGTGGTTTTACCCAGCCTAGTGATATTAAAATGGCTGCTCAGTTGGGTGTCGATGCCGTCGGCTTGGTTTTTTATCCACCGAGTCCGCGCGCTGTTACTATCGAGCAGGCGCAATTGCTAACTGCTTCTTTGCCCGCTTTTATCAGTGTGGTGGCCTTGGTGGTCAATATGTCGCGAGCGGAACTGATTGAACTGGCAAACCATGTCCCTTTTGATATCATTCAATTTCACGGTGATGAAACGCCGGAGCAGTGTCAGCAGCTGGCAAGCGCGGTCAATAAACGCTGGATAAAAGCCTTGCGTATCAATACTGAGCAGCACACCAGTGCTAGCGTAAGCGCTCAAATTGATGAGTTTGCTGGCGCTGGCGCGAACAGTATTTTGTTCGATGCTTACCATCCGCATAAGTATGGCGGCACAGGTGCACGATTTGACTGGAGTTTGCTACCGCAAGACAGCTCGCTGCCTATTATTTTAGCGGGCGGGCTTGATGCCGACAATGCCGCTGCTACTTTAGAGCTGCCGATTTATGCCGTCGATGTCAGCGGCGGGATTGAGTCTGACAAAGGTAAAAAAGACGCTGCCAAAATGCGTGCCTTTATGAAAGCAGTTAAACGCGATCGATGGCAAAACGAGACGCCGAGCGAACCTTCGAATATCAGTAATTAGCTTTTTAACGGTGGATTTCTATTTGTTAAATAGCTCATTACCTAAAATCTTTCCCTTTATTTATTCTAAAAAATACCACTTATTATAGTAGGAATTATCATGAGTCATGTCGCAAGCAAAGATGTATCTGCTACTGCTAAAGCCATCAATACCTTTACCAATCCAGAAAACGTCCAAGACTTTAACCAATATCCTGATGCGCGCGGACATTTCGGCGTTCACGGTGGTCGTTTTGTTTCTGAAACCCTGATGGCAGCGCTTGAAGAACTTGAAACCTTATATACCAAAGTCAAAGCCAATCCGGCGTTTTGGGAAGAGTATCATAACGACTTGGTCAATTATGTCGGTCGTCCAACGCCGCTTTATCATGCCAAGCGTTTAAGTGATGAGATTGGCGGCGCGCAGATTTATTTTAAACGTGAAGACTTAAATCATACGGGCGCGCATAAGGTGAATAACACCATCGGGCAGGCACTACTTGCCAAGATGTGTGGTAAAAAACGCATTATCGCCGAAACTGGGGCGGGACAACATGGCGTCGCAACGGCCACGATAGCTGCGCGCCTAGGGTTAGAGTGTATCGTTTATATGGGTGCCGATGATGTCGAGCGCCAAAAGATGAACGTTTATCGTATGCGTTTGCTCGGTGCGACGGTGGTGCCAGTGACTTCAGGTTCGCGGACGCTGAAAGATGCCATGAACGAGGCGATGCGTGACTGGGTGACCAATGTCGATACGACTTATTATATTATTGGCACCGTTGCAGGGCCGCACCCTTATCCGCTACTGGTACGTGATTTCCAAGCGATTATTGGTAAAGAAGCGCGTATTCAACATTTAGAAAAAACGGGCAAATTGCCTGATGCGTTGGTTGCCTGTGTTGGTGGTGGCTCAAACGCGATTGGTCTATTTTTTGATTTCCTAAATGATACTGACGTCAAAATGTATGGCGTCGAAGCAACGGGCGACGGTATAGAAACGGGTCGCCATTCAGCGCCATTGGCCGCTGGTCGCATTGGTGTACTGCATGGTAATCGTACGTATTTGATGGCGGACGATGAAGGCCAAATCCAAGAGACGCATTCTATCTCAGCGGGTCTTGATTATCCGGGCGTTGGCCCTGAGCACAGCTTCTTAAAAGACATGAAGCGTGTTGAATACGTTGGCTGTACCGATAAAGAATCGCTAGAGGGCTTTCATGAAGTGACACGTAAAGAAGGGATTATCCCTGCGCTTGAATCCGCTCATGCGGTCGCCTATGCGCTGAAGCTGGCTAAAACCATGACGCCTGAGCAAAGTATTATCGTCAATATGTCAGGTCGCGGTGATAAGGATTTGCATTCAGTAATGAAGGCAGAAGGGATTGAGCTGTAGCCACGTATTGTACTGCACCCTATAAATCCACTTTTATAAAATAAATTGATTGGCTCTTTTTAATATATATAGAGCCAATATAGCCAGTTTGAATTAATTGTAGAGAACACTATGACCCGAATTGAAAGCACCTTTGAAACCTTAAAAGCGCAAAATAAAAAAGCCCTGATTCCTTATGTCATGGCAGGCGATCCAACGCCTGCTAACTTTGTTGGCTTACTACATGACTTGGTTGAGCATGGCGCAGATATGATTGAAGTAGGCTTGCCGTTTTCTGATCCAATGGCCGATGGCCCAACTGTTGCATTGGCTGGCGAGCGCGCGTTAGCAGCCGGTACTAGTACGCGTGATGCGCTAAACATGGTGGCAGAATTCCGCAAACAAGATACGCAAACACCAATTATCCTAATGGGCTATCTGAATCCCGTGGAAATCATCGGTTATGACAATTTTGTCGCCTTATGTGAGCAATCAGGCGTCGATGGTATTTTAATGGTTGATTTGCCACCAGCCGAGGCGGGCAGCTTTACGCAGCATTTGACTGAGCATGCGATGAATGAGATTTTTTTATTATCGCCAACGACTTTGCCTGAGCGCCGCGAGCAAGTTCTGACCCATTGCGGTGGTTATATTTACTATGTGTCATTAAAAGGCGTAACCGGTTCGGCGACGCTCGATACCGATGATGTGGCTACCCAAGTGCAAGCGATTAAAGCCGAAACCGATTTGCCAGTATGTGTGGGCTTTGGTATTCGTGATGCTGCTTCTGCCAAAGCAATTGGCCAGCACGCCGATGGTATTATTGTCGGTAGTGCGCTGGTGCAAAATTTTGCTGATATCGATGCTAAAGATGCGACTGCAGTTGCAACTGCTCAGCAAAAAATTATGGTAAAAATGGACGAGCTACGCGGTGCACTTGATAGTTTAACCGCCTAATATTATATCGAGTTTATTGGTATCAAAATTTGAGAGGCTTAGAAGGCCAGCGCAATTTTTATAACAATGTTTATAAAGACACAGGCAAATGACTTTGCTAAAGTTAGTTTACGTGTGTAAACTAACATCACATATAAATTGTTACAGTTGCGCATAAGCGTGCTTTATAACTGCTGATGTTATAAAGATATGTGACTTTTAAATTGATTCTTATAAACGGACTTCTTAGGGACAAGAGACTAAGCCAATTAAACGAACCTGGCCAACTTGTTGATAAGCCTTTGATAATGGCGAATATTATGACTGATACGATAACAAAACCTGATATGACCACTGCAAATAATACTGAAACAGGCACGACTGAAAAAAATGGCAGTTCCGCTGGGCAATCATGGTTTGAGCGCCCGATACCGGGCATTAAACAGCAATTGACTGCACCTTTGACGGCTGTCGAAACTGAACCGTCAACCAAGTGTAGCAGCTGTCATTCGATGATTACCAATACGGCTCTGATTTTTAATTGTTATGTCTGCCCGCATTGTGACCATCATTTACCGATGAGTGCTCGTGAGCGCTTAAACTGGTTGCTCGATCAAGTAGAAGGTGAGCTAGGACAGCAGTTCACTGCCAAAGACCCATTGAGCTTTGTGGATAGTAAGCCGTATCCGCAGCGTATGAGCGAAGCACAAGACAAAACCGGCGAGTCTGAAGCACTGATTGTGATGTATGGTAAATTGCGCAATCTTGATATCGTGACGTGTGCCTTTGACTTTCGTTTTATGGGTGGCTCTATGGGCTCGGTGGTTGGCGACCGTTTTGTAGAAGCCGCTGAAAAAGCCCTTAAAGATAAAGTACCCTTAGTCTGCTTTGCGGCCTCTGGCGGCGCGCGTATGCAAGAGGGTCTGCTATCCTTGATGCAAATGGCTCGTACGGCGGCGGCGATTGAGCGTTTGCGCTTAGCTGGTGTGCCATATATCGTAGTATTGACCAATCCTGTTTATGGCGGAGTGACGGCATCGCTTGCTATGCTTGGCGATATCCATTTGGCAGAACCAAAGGCCATGATTGGCTTTGCTGGTAAGCGCGTGATTGAACAAACGGTGCGCGAGACGCTAGAAGAGCCGTTCCAGCGTGCCGAGTTCTTGTTAGAGCATGGCGTGGTTGATGAAGTGGTGCACCGTCATCAGCTCATTGATACCATTTACCGTCTGCTAGCAAAACTATGCCGCGTGCCTAATGTTGATGCTTAGCAGCTTAGCAAACAGGTAATTGAGCTCGTTATGACTTAATAGCATTTATCGTCAATCACGGTAAATGCTATTTTTGCTTTTTGGCTAGGTAGTTATATACTGTCTCTAATTCCTAATTAAGCATTTTCTCATTCTCTATTTTCCCGAAAAATTTCATATAGGTTCCGCCCATGTCTGACTCTACCGTTTCTAATTCTAATATTCCTAATGAGCACTCGAGTTTGTCCGAATGGCTTGATTATATGCAGCAAATTCATGTCTCGGCGATAGATATGGGCTTGTCACGCGTATTGCCGGTTGCTGAGGCGTTAGGCGTGGTACAGTCAGCCAAAGACGATGCTTATGTGTTTACTGTAGCGGGCACTAATGGTAAAGGCTCAACGACCGCGGTCATCGCGCAGATGTGCCAAGCGGCAGGTTATAAAACCGCGCTGTATCAGTCACCGCATCTGAGTGTGTTTAACGAGCGCGTGCGTATCAATGGCGAGATGGTCAGCGACGAGACGTTGATTGATGCCTTTAGCAAAGTAGAGGTAGCAAGGTTACAGTGCGCTTTAACCTTATCATTTTTTGAGATGACAACATTGGCAGCATTATTAATCTTTGCTGAAGCAGACTGCGATGTCTGGGTGTTAGAAGTTGGGCTCGGCGGTCGCTTAGATGTGGTTAATATCATTGATCCTGATATGGCGGTGATTACCAATATCGCTATCGATCATGTCGATTGGCTAGGCGATAATGTCGAAGATATCGGCCGTGAAAAAGCAGGAATCCTACGCGATGGTATTACCCTAATTTATGGCGACAAGGAGATGCCAGCTAGTGTACAACAAGCGATTACCACGCATCAGGCAAGCTGTTATCAAGTTGGGCAAGACTTTGATTATCGTGAAGTAGATAACGATGTTTGGCAATATAGTAATGCCGCTGTCACTATGCAACTACCGCGCCCCGCACTATCCTTGACTAACACGGCCAATGCTTTATCAGCGGTGCTGGCAAGCCCGTTAAATATCGATAAAAGTGCTATTGAAAAGGCATTGCAAACGGTCAAGCTTGCCGGTCGCTTTGATTATCGTGAGACCCATAACCGTCATTGGCTGTTTGATGTGGCGCATAACGAGCAAGGCGTTGAGTTTTTATTGGCGCAATTATTACCGCTTTGGCAGCAGCATCTAGCAACGCAAAATAGTTGCGCACACTTAAGTAGTAAACCTGCCAACATTAAAATGCTGTTTTCTATGTTGGGCGATAAAGATATCAAGAAAGTCGTGCAGCGTTTGACTGAAGCGGGCTTGCCTATTAGCGTTTGGTTTATCGCTGAGATCGATTATCCACGCGCAGCCAGCACTGAGCAGCTACAAGGCATCTTAGCGAGTTATGTTGATAAGGCACAAATACATGCGTTTAAACGTTTACCAGAAGCGACCGCTGCCGTTATAAAGGGCAGCCAAGCGCAAGACTTAATCGTGGTATGTGGCTCGTTCCATACGATTGGCGAGGTGCTAGCGGCTCTCGCTGCTGATAATTTAAATTAAAATCTTGCTGATTTAATGTTAGTCTTAGCAGAAGCATGATGGCAGACAGTATAAAAAATATGCTTTATAATCAAACTGCTTTACCATACTGCTATACAATGTTATGTACAAATTAAAATGGCTATAAACAGCTTGTCTTAGCATTTAAAAATGGCTGGACATAACTGGCGGCGATATTAAGTTTCAAAATTGTTTATTAAAGCTATATAAACATAGCTTGGGACGATAGTTGCGCCGCTCAATCAACCTTATTACCAACTAAGAGACGTAAACGGATGAACTTTTCGAGACAAGCCTTATTGGGCATTGGGATGATTATCGGCGGTAGCGTGATGCTATACGCCATGGTGCAACAAATTGGCGATAGCAATAAAACAAAACCTGCTTCAACGATGATAGAAAAACAAAGCCCGGCGCAAGAATCTCCACAGCCCTTGACGACTGATATCGAGACTGAAAAGCGCATCTTGGCACAAAAACAAAAAGAGCGTGCTGCCCGCGTTGCAGAGCAAGAAAGACGTGCACAGCAATTTTTAAGCGAGCAAGAAGCGGCTGAAGCGCAAGCATTGGCCAAAGCGCGCGCTGAAAGTCAGCAGTATTTGGCGAGCACCGCACCTGCTAAAGACAAAGAAGCCGAGGACAGTAATGGCGCTGAAACAGATACCTTGACAGCGACCAAATCTAGGACGGATAGCAATAATACTGCCACGACAACTGAGAATGATAATAGTGCCCGTGAGCAGAAAAAAGCCGCTCAAGCGCAACAAGAAGCTCAGCGCCAAGCTGTGCTTAAAGAACAAGCGGCCGCTAAAAAGCTAGCAGAGAGTAAAAAGGAAGCGGAAGCAAAAAAGCAGGCAGAGGCTAAAAAACAAGCTGAAGCTGAGAAAAAACAAAAAGCTGCAGAAATCGCTAAAAATGAGGCGCCAAAATCGCCTACGGATTATCAGGTCAAAAAGGGTGATGGGCTGATTAAACTGGCGCGGCAACACAATATGCCCGTAGAAGTCTTGGCACAAGCGAATAACCTTTCGCCATCGACAGCGCTACAACTGGGTCAAAATATTATCATCCCATCGCGCCAGCAGGTAGATCGCCTAGCACGTGAAGCAGCGGCTGCTGAAAAAGCGCGTGAAGAAAAGCGTCAAAAAGAAGAAGCGTTAGCGAAGAAATCGGCCGATGCCAAGCGTGAAGCGCAGCAGAAACTGAGCGCAGCGCGTAAAGAGGTGAAAGAAACCGATGCTAAAGGCAGTTTTGGTGTACAAGTGGCACTGGCGAATGACCAAGCCAAAGCGGATGAGTTGGCAAAAAAATTCCAATCAGCGGGCTATCAAGTCAAAACCAGTCCTACCAGTCGTGGTGTGCGCGTTATCGTTGGCCCTGAGCGCGGCAAAGTAGCCGCTTTGGCGCTAAAAGATAAGATTAATAGCGACCCGAAAGTGAATACCACCAGTGCTTGGGTTTTATACTGGCGCTAAAATGGATTTAAGTTGCTGTAATATGATAGCCATTAGCGCTAAATAAACCGCACAATTTTATTTACGCCCGTTTTACTTTCATCTTTCTCCTTAATTTTATTCAAACACGACATCTATTGTCGTGTTTTTCGTTTGCCGATTGGGGCCAGCTTGGTTACGATGTGCGCCGCTATTTTCTGTTTCCTCCTGTTCTTTTCTGTACTGTATAACCTGTCAGCCTATAAAGGCTGCCCTGTCGCGGTTAGCTATGTGTCGTCATTTTATTTAATGACATCCTCTACGTAGCTGACGGCTTTCATTATGTATAAGGTAAAACCATGTCATTTGGCGTTATATTTTTAATATTGGCAGTTGGATTTGTCGGGCTGATCACCCTGCCAAAACTGTTTTCTAATAAGCAGGTCACTGAGCCTGAGCCACCACCTGTACGCGGTGATGAGCTGGCTATCTGGCCATTTGCGCCGATGCCTATCATGACCGATACGGAAGTGATCTTTTTTAAAAAGTTAAAAAATGCGCTGCCTGAATATCATATCTTTGTGCAAGTGCAGCTGTCTCGTATCATTGAAGCAAACAGTGACGAAACCTCGGAGCGTAGCTTTTGGTTTAATCGCATTTGTCGCCAAAGCGTCGACTATGTGATTGTTGATATCGATGCGCAGACTACCTTGCTCGCTATCGAGCTTGATGATTGGACACATAATAGTAAAGCGCGGCAAAAGGCGGACGATAAAAAAGACAAAGCGCTTGCCAGTGCCGGTATTGCTATCGTACGTTTTCACGCCGAACGCATGCCGAGTGCCGATATGCTCAGATATGAGCTGATGCAAGTGATTGAGAGTTATTAAGTTTATAATAAAAGCTTAACGTATGTCTTTTGCTGGGTCAGGCTTTTTAGGATAAATCACAATCAGCCTGTCACCTTCAAAATATAATCCTGTTCTTAAAATACTGTTTTCAGAATAGATAAGGGATAACTGACGATTGTCATAAAAGTCGCGCTTGCTAAACCATTCAATATAATGGGCGGCGCGTAATGCGGTTACATCAATCGTTGCAAGCGTGGCATTATCAGTTTTATCGCACCATTCGTGCATCGGAAAGCTTGGCGCTAGCCACGCAGGGTAATTAAAATTATGAGTGCCAATTGGCAAAAAGAAACGTCCTTTAATGACGCCATAACGTTTATCAATCTTCACTTGTCCATGTGCTTTGGTATCTAGCCACACTGTACGAAACTGTTTGGTTTGCATGTGGGTCATTTTGCGCTGTAAATTATCGTTGGAGTTGATACCGACCCAATTTAGCGGCGCAAACGGCGCTGACCCCATAAAAAACTTAATCGCTAATTCCCAATGCTCAACCAGATTGTCTTCATGATTATACAAAATCAAATCAAGCTCGCCTGTTGTCTGCTTGCCATTGTATAACTGCACGTTATTGGCAAGCGTCTCGTACCGATGTAATTTGCGTGCAAAGCCATCTTCTAGCCAAAACGATAACAATCCTTCAAAGTGAAAACCCAAGCGATTGGGGCTAGGACGTTTTAATAAATAGCGGGTTAATGCCTGATAGTCATTGGTGGTATCCAACTCTTTTAAACGCGGCTTATAAGCTTCAAACTGCTGTTGCCAAAAGTCTGCGCTATGTATTGCAACTTTGTGGGTAGTTTGATGCGGTGCGAAATCCAACCACGTCGTCAAGACGTTAGGGCAGGCGAGTACATACGCCAAATCACGCACAAAAGGTCGCCGATAAGCTTCCCAAGGTGCATAGCTATAAAGGCGCGGCGTAAGCTCAGACATAGGACAAACCAGAGTAAATATAAAGTATTTACCCTAGCGACTTGCTTACTAAAAGTCTATAGCGAATCGTAATATGTTAAGATTGTAGTCATCTGGCAGAATATATGATTGCCAACCTTTCAGTAATACAGAGGACTAAATTATGAAGTACCTTTTGCAAATCGACTTTCCTTATAGCGGTCCTTTTGGTAGTGCGTTTTTTGATGCCATGAAAGAGCTGGCTGAAGATATCGCAACCGAAAACGGTTTGGTCTATAAGCTATGGACAGAAAACGAAGCAACGCAAGAAGCGGGCGGTATCTATGTGTTTGATAATTTGGACGATGCCAATCGTTATTTAGAAAAGCATACCCAAAGACTGACTTCATTTGGTTTTAAAGATATCAAATCCAAAATCTTTGTTATCAATGAAGCGCTAAGTGCGATTACTAAGGCGTCTTTGTAATACTTTATGAAGAATAATGAGCATAAAAAAAGCCAACCATTGATATCAATGGTTGGCTTTTTTGTTTAACTACTATGTTTGGTCGGAACGGCAGGATTTGAACCTGCGACCACTACACCCCCAGTGTAGTGCGCTACCAGACTGCGCTACGCCCCGAATGACTGACTATTTTACGCAAAATTATGCATATTGCAAGGGCTATTTATTTTAGCCAAAATCTACAATGGCATTTTACTTATCACAGTCAGTTGCATACATAGTTATTCAACCTTAACCCAATAGCTCTTTTAGGATTTGGTTTACTTGTTGCGGGTTGGCACTGCCGCGGCTGGCTTTCATCACTTGCCCAACCAGACCGTTAAAGGCTTTTTCTTTACCGCCGCGATACTCGTCGACCATCGCTTGGTTTTTGGCAATGACCTCTTCGACGATGGCTTTAATCGCGCCTGTATCGGTTTCTTGCTTAAGCCCTTTTTCTTCGATGATTTTATCAGCAGCGTCATCAGCATCGCCGCCTTCGCGCTCATAAAGCGCACTAAAGACTTTTTTGGCTAATTTACCCGATAAAGTGTCATCTTTGATACGTGCCAGCATGCCTGCCAATTGCTTGGCGCTGATAGGCGAGTCGGCGATGTCTGTATCATCTTTATTAAGGGCACCGAGTAGATCACCCATGACCCAGTTAGCCGCCATTTTGGCGTCTTGTTGTCCGACCTCAGCGACGACATTTTCAAAATAATCGGCGAGCGTACGGCTACCGGTCAAGATGCGAGCGTCGTATTCTGATAGTCCAAGCGCTTCTTCAAAGCGTGCACGGCGAGCAACAGGTAGTTCGGGCATCGCAGCCTTGATGGCATCGACCGTATGCTGCTCGATACGCACTGGCAATAAGTCAGGGTCAGGGAAGTAGCGATAGTCGTTGGCGTCTTCTTTGGTACGCATGGTGCGGGTTTCATCGCGCTCAGGATCGTATAGCATCGTCGCTTGGATAACTTTACCACCGTCCTCGATGATGTCGATTTGACGCTCGATTTCACGATTGATGGCGCGTTCGATAAAGCGGAATGAGTTGAGGTTTTTCAACTCCGTACGTGTTCCCAAATCTGCGCCCGGTTTACGCACAGAGACGTTACAGTCGCAGCGGAATGAGCCTTCTGCCATAATCGCATCTGAGATACCAAGCCATGTGACCAGCTGGTGAATGGCTTTGATATAAGCAATCGCTTCGGCAGCTGAGCGCATGTCAGGCTCAGAGACGATTTCGATTAATGGCGTTCCAGCACGGTTAAGATCGACACCCGTCATGCCATCGACGGCATCGTGTACGGATTTACCCGCATCTTCTTCTAGGTGCGCGCGGGTGATGCCCATACGTTTAGGGTATTCATTTTTCTCGCCTTCATTGACTACCACATCGATGTAACCTTTGCCAACGATAGGATTGGCCATTTGGGTGATTTGATAGCCTTTAGGCAAATCTGGATAGAAGTAGTTTTTACGGTCAAAGGTATTAAATAACCCCAGCTCAGCATTGACACCGATACCAAACTTTAAGGCACGATCGACCACGCCCGTATTCAATACAGGCAATACGCCAGGCAGCCCTAAATCAACGATACTGGCTTGGGTATTTGGCTCATGACCAAAGTCAGTCGGCGCGCTGGAGAATATTTTACTTTCAGTATTAAGTTGGCAATGGATCTCAATCCCGATGACCACTTCATAGCCGTCGACAAACAGCTCTTTGCGGACGATATCTTGCTGAGCGGCATTATCAGTAGTAGTTGCTGTGTTCATTATACCGTCTCCTTCGCGATGGTAGAGTGTTGTAAATGGTGGTCGGTATGCTGCTGAAATAAATGCGCGGTAGAGAGTAGTTTACTCTCTTGCCAATATTGACCAATCAATTGCAGACCAATTGGTAGACCGTTTGTGGTTAAACCAACCGGCTGACTAAGGGCAGGTAGACCGGCTAAGTTGACACCGATGGTATATACGTCACCCAAATACATGGTTGCAGGGTCGAGGTCTTCAGCAAGTTTATAAGCTGCTGTTGGCGCGGTTGGACTGGCGATGACATCACAGTTAGCAAAGGCGTCTTCAAAATCTTGCACGATAAGGCGGCGTACTTTTTGAGCTTTGGTGTAATAGGCATCAAAGTAACCGGCTGATAGCGCGTAAGTTCCGGTCAAGATACGGCGTTGTACTTCAGGGCCAAAGCCTTCTGAGCGCGAGCGCGTATATAAGTCAAGCAGGTCAGTTGGATTCTCACAGCGGTAGCCAAAACGCACGCCATCAAAACGCGATAGGTTCGATGATGCTTCAGCAGGGGCGAGCATATAATAAGTCGCAAGGGTAATTTCAGGGTCAGTGATGTTGACCTCTACAATCGTCGCACCAAGCGCTTCGTATTGCTTTAGCGCTGCCCGTACGGCTTGCTCGACCTCAGCATCTAAGCCTTTGGTAAAGTATTCTTTTGCAACGCCAATACGTAAGCCTTCTAATGGCTTGGCGGTGTCGCCAGCGGCAGTGACGGCATTATTTAAGTCTTGCACGTAATCTGGCATATCATGCTTGATAGAAGTGGCGTCGCGTGGGTCGTGACCAATCATCGGCTGCAATAAATAAGCGCAGTCCATAGCACTACGGCCCATGCTACCCGCTTGGTCAAGACTTGACGCATAAGCAATCATACCAAAGCGCGAGATACGGCCATAAGTCGGTTTGATACCGGTTAAACCACAAAATGAAGCAGGTTGACGAATAGAGCCACCAGTATCACTGGCCGTAGCAACCGGAACAAATCCTGCGGCGACGGCAGCGGCACTACCACCTGATGAGCCACCTGGGACGCGCTCAAGATTCCAAGGATTGTGTACCGCGCCATAATGCGAGCTTTCATTATCCGAGCCCATCGCAAACTCATCCATATTGAGCTTACCAAGGCTAATCATGCCGGCTTTATCGATGTTGGTGACGATAGTGGCATCATAAGGTGACACAAAGTTATGCAGCATTTTTGAGCCACAAGTCGTTAAGACACCTTGGGTACAAAAGATATCTTTATGCGCCATTGGCACACCAAGCAGGGGGCGCTTGTCACCTTGGGCACGCATTTCATCAGCGGCTTTTGCTTGCGCGCGCGCGGTTTCGGAGGTGTGGGTGATAAAGCTGTTAATCTTACTGTCGAGCGCGTCGATACGCTTGATATAGTGCTCAGTTAATTCCGCACTGCTAAATTGTTTGTCTTGCAAGCCCGTAATCAGCTGCTGGGTACTTAAAAGGTGAAGTTCAGACATAAGGTGTCGTCCGTCAAAATGTGAATAACATTAAATAGAATAAATAAAGGTGGGAAAAGTAGAGCAAATTATTCAATCACTTGTGGCACAAGGTATAAACCCGCTTCAACAGCAGGCGCGACCGATTGATTACGCTCGCGATTGATATCGTGTTTGGCGACATCGGCGCGCAAATCTTGGCAAACTTCATGAATGTTTGATAGAGGTTTGATACCAGTAGTGTCGACACTGCCAAGCGTTTGCATCAATTTTAATACATCACTGATATCGTCGGCGTAGCTGTTGGCGGTGTCTTCATCAACACCGAGGCGTGCAAGACGGGCGACTTCTAAGATTTCTTGACGGCTGACATTGCTTTCAGCGGCGAGGGTTTGCTGTGACATAGTTTCTCCAGTGAAGGATGGTTTTTATTAGAGTAGGGATAAAAATAGGTAATGACTAATAACTAAATAAAGTAATCATGTCTAAAATACACGCAAATAAACAATCTACCTGAGTATTTTATAAAGAGTGCCTTTATTATAAAGCATCTCACCGAAGATTACAGAGCAGGGCATCGATTGCTGCTGTATCTTTACTAACTTTACTCAAATAAGAGCGTTACAAAATTGACCGAATAGTTATGGATTGATTGTCAATTGCTCAGCATTGCGTTCAGAAATACGTTACAGTATGCAGCCACTGCTCAGCGAAACGTTAAGTAAATGCCTTTAAATGACTTAGCAAAACCCGCCGCAGCAATAATACTTGGTGATCGCGCCTTGTTAGTGTTTGAATTAAATGATGTTTCATTAAATGGCATGCTCTGCTCTGTCATTTCAAACTTTGTAACATCTTTTCGCGTTTAACGGCAAAATCCTAGCGTACTTATGCAAATTTCTGTGTTTTTTTTGAGCTAAATCGGTATAATTTAGCTCAGTTTTTTCATTTCATCATTATTGCTTCGGTTTGACTTGCTGCGATGATAAACTCGCACCATCGGTCATGTCTTACGACGACCTGCTCAACACTGACGAGTAACCCTCAGTCAATTTCGTTCGCCTCATTTGTAATACGCTGGATATATTAGCCATGAACCCGTTTGGATTTTTATCAAATAATATCGCAATCGACCTCGGTACTGCGAACACCCTTATCTTTATTCCTGGTAAAGGGGTGGTGCTCGACGAGCCTACAGTGGTCGCGCTACGTAGTAATCGTACCCAAAACCCTACCGTCGCCGCCGTTGGTATTGATGCCAAACAGATGCTAGGGCGTACGCCTGCCAACATCACGGCTATTCGCCCATTAAAAGATGGCGTGATTGCAGACTTTGAAGTGACACAAAAAATGCTCAAGCATTTTATCACTAAAGTAAAAGCCAAGCGTTTTATGGCGCAGCCCAACGTGGTGGTTTGTGTGCCTTGCAAATCGACGTTGGTTGAGCGTAAAGCGATTCGTGAAGCGGTATCGTCGGCTGGCGCGAGCAAAGTATTGTTGCTAGAAGAGCCAATGGCTGCCGCAATCGGTGCGGGCATGCCCGTGCATGAAGCCAGTGGTTCTATGGTCGTTGATATCGGCGGTGGCACCACTGAGATTGCTGTTATCGCGCTGTCAGGCTGCGTCTATGCCGAGTCGATTCGTATCGGCGGCGATATGTTTGATGAAGCGATTATTACTCATGTGCGCCGTACGCATGGCTGCGTGATAGGTGAAACCACCGCTGAGCGTATCAAGCAAGAAGTAGGTTCGGCATTAAATGAAGACAGCCAATTAGAAGTTGAAGTTCGCGGTCGCAGCATGGCAGAAGGTGTGCCAAAGACCTTTACGGTCAATTCTGAAGAAGTACAAAAGGCCCTCAGCGACCCATTAAGCGGTATCGTGAGCGCAGTAAAAGCAGCACTTGAGCAAACGCCACCTGAATTGTCATCAGACATCGCTGAGCGCGGTATTGTCTTAACTGGCGGCGGCGCGTTGCTGCGTGATTTAGACAAGCTTATCTCTAAAGAAACCGGTCTGCCTGTGACGGTCGCTGAAGAGCCATTGACTTGTGTCAGCCGTGGCGGCGGTATTGCGCTTGATTTTATCAACAACAAAAGCCTAAATATGATTTTTGTTTAAGTTGTGAATATTAAAGCGCTATAAAAATTGTTTGATCCTATTTATTTTTTCTTATTAAAGGTAGCCAATAAGGTTGCCTTTAATGACATTTAGCCATACCAAAATGCGATAGCAGTACGATATCAGCTAAACGTCGCTAATAATATATCGACATTATTTTAAACTGACGCTATAGGCTGATATTTGTTGCTCTTATGGCGCGTCGCAGATATTGCTCACCTTAAAACCTCTAGATTAGACCAATTATGATTCCAAGTATTTTTGCTCGTCAGCCGCTCGCGCTTCGTAAGACTGCTATCGTATTGATAGTGGCGCTGGTGTTGATGTGGTTTGATAGCAAAAATCCAGAATGGTTTAAGCCGATACGCTCGACCACCCATGCCGCCATGCAGCCTATTTATGAGCTGTCGTTATTACCAAGTTACGCAAAACATTGGTCAAGTGGTAGCTTGCAGTCGAAAGAAGCGCTACGCCGCGAAAACATGCAGCTAAAAACGCAACTTATCCATGCCCAAGCTAAGCTGCAGCAGCAGGATTATGTCTTGGCACAGAACGCGCGTTTGCAAGGTATCTTATCGACCACGCGCCCTGAGCAATTTGATTTAAACCTAGCGCAAGTGATTGGAACGGATACCAATCTGCTCAGGCAAATTGTGGTACTGAATAAAGGCGAGCAAGATGGCGTACAAGTCGGTCAAACGGTCATCGATGAAGTGGGCATTTTAGGTCAGATTATTAATGTCTATCCCAATACCAGTCGCTTATTGCTGATTACCGATGAGCAGCAATCGGTTGCTGTGACCGTCAAACGCACGGGACAGCGCGCTATCGTCACGGGCGAGGGCATACCGACCTCATTACGCCTTAACTACGTCTTTAAAACCTCAGATGTGCGTGTCGGTGATGAGCTGGTGTCATCAGGCTTGGGCGGACGTATTCCGGCGGGCTACCGCGTTGGTCGTATCGCCCATGTCGAAGACACGCAAGAAGATAACTTTAGAAGTATTGAAGTCACGCCAGCGGCAAACTTTATCGACAATGCTTATGTCTTGGTGCTGCAAGATAAACTGGTTAATAGAAGAAATGCGGGTATTAAAGAAAACTAAGGGCTTGTCAGCTTACTCATAAGTCCGCATTGCGCGTCATTATTGATAGCATAGACTTTTGCACAGACATTTACATAGACGTCTGGATAGACAGATAAGATAAATAGTATTCAAAATTGTTTGGTCAACTAGCGCTGCTACTCTTTTCAATATTAACTGAACGATTAAATAGCTGCTAAACTCTCGCTAAAGGTAAGTATTCATGGCATACGCGGATTTTGATGATGCAACTGGCGTACTCCCAGCCTTGATTATACTGAGTTTCATTATTGCCTCATCGCTGAGCGTCTATCCTTTAAGCCCAAGTATGGCCGCACTGCGCCCAATGGTCATGGTCATGGTGCTGATTTTTTGGTTACTGTTTCAGCCGCGCTATGTCGGGATTTTCAGCGCCTTTGCTATTGGTATTATCGCCGATTTATTAATGGATACTCACTTAGGTCAGCAAGCGTTCGCCGCCGTTATGGTCGCAATGGTCATAAAAATCACCAGTATTTATATCAGACAGCTTAATACCATTAGCGCTTGGCTTATTGCAAGCCTAGGATTGGTTGTTTTCCAAGTCAGCTTATGGATATTGCAACTATTTATCCAAAATACCTTTGTTGCCCAATCTGCTCTATCGTTGCTTATGAGTATCATCAGCTGGCCATTGGTGCTATTGGCATTACGGAGATTTGCCCGCTAGTTTTTTACATTTATTTGTTTCATAAAGCTGAAAAACCATAAATTTATAAAATAAGAGTTAACACAATGAATCTCATTTTAGCGTCTGGCTCGCCGCGTCGTCATGAGCTGCTAACCAGAGCGCAACTCGACTTTACGGTCATGAGCGTCGATATTGATGAAACGCCGCATGTGAATGAATCTCCTAAAGATTATATTGAACGTATGGTTGCTAGCAAAGCAGAAGCGGCGCTAGAGCAATTAAATAAAGAGCTAAATAAAAAGTTAAACGACAGGCAAACTGATTTATCTGAATCAATTATTATTTTAACCGCTGATACCATTGGCGTCTTAGCCGATGGTAAAACGGTATTGGTTAAACCTGATAGCCGTGAAGACGCTTATCGCATGTGGCAACAGATGTCTGATGACACCCACCAAGTATGGACAGCGGTACAAGCAACTCAAGTATTGTTATCTGTTAAGCCTTCAAGCTCTCCAAACTCCGGCAGAACATTTCAAATCGTGAATCAACAACAAATCACTGAGCGCACCGATGTCACCTTTATTCCTTTAACCGAAGAGATGATGGAAAACTATTGGGACAGCGGCGAGCCTGCTGATAAAGCTGGTGGCTACGGTATTCAGGGTTTGGGCGCCGCCTGGGTAAGCCGCATTAATGGCAGCTATACCAATGTGGTTGGTTTACCGCTGGCACAAACTGTGGCGTTGATTAAAAATATCACAGCTATCAGCGCCAACGATAAAGCCTAAGCACTGAAGAAATAAACTGGGCAAATAAATAGGTTAGAGTAGAGCGTATTTGGTTTAAGACAATTAAACGGCTAATTTTATATGAACTGGCAAAAGGCTATCACTCAATCATTTGCACATAATGACACGCTAGGATAATGGGCAAACCCAAGGTGCATTTGGTACACTGTGAGGCTACCAAACGATGAACGCTTCACAAGAAAGCTGAGTGCTAAGAGAAAATATTATGTCCGAAGAGCTGCTGATTAATATTAGTCCCATGGAATCGCGCGTCGCCGTGTTAGATAACGGGGTGTTGGGCGAGATTTATATCGAGCGTCATCATAAACTGGGCTTGGTCGGTAATATTTATTTGGGCACGGTAGTACGCGTGCTTCCTGGTATGCAAGCGGCTTTTGTCGATATCGGCCAGTCACGCACAGCGTTTTTACATGTCAATGATATGCAGCGCGAACCGCGTCCTGTCAGCGAGAGCAAAAGTAAGACCTCAGAAAATACTGATAACGAACGTCCTCTTATCGAACCTACCGCTGATGATTTGGCGGTAACGCCACCTGTGGTCAGTGCGCACAGTACTGAGGTCGTGGTCGTTACAAAATCTCTTATCCAGCATCGGCTGCACGAAGGCCAACGTATCTTAGTGCAAGTGACCAAAGACCAGCTCGGTAGCAAGGGCGCGCGTTTAACTACCAATATATCGCTGCCATCACGTTACTTGGTCTATCTGCCATCGAGCGATCATATCGGTATCTCGCAGCGTATTGATGGCGAAGAAGAACGTTCTCGTCTCAAGACTGAACTGGCGAGCCTGATGCAAACGGTCAACCTACAAGGTGGCCTGATTGCGCGTACCGCCGCTGAGCGCGTACCGGTTAATAAACTCGAAGAAGATATTTACTATCTATTGCAGCTCTGGCGCACCATTTGCGCCCGTCGCCAAGAAACAAAACCAAATCAAAGCTCTGAGCTTATTTATCAAGAATTATCACTGCCGCTGCGCTCCATTCGTGACTTGGTGCATGCCGATACCGAAAAAGTAGTGATTGATAACGCGCAAATCTATGAGCAAGTCCGTTATTTTGCTAAAGAGTTTGTGCCTTTCGTCTATGACCGTATTGTGCATTATACCGCCGAGCCTTCCTTGTTTGATGTCCACCGTGTCGAGGATGATTTGCGTGATGCCTTAAAACGTCGTGTTGATTTAAAGTCTGGCGGTTACCTGATTATCGATCAAACCGAAGCCATGACCACCATCGATGTCAATACTGGCTCTTTTGTCGGCGGTCGCTCGTTAGAAGATACGGTATATAAAACCAATTTAGAAGCCACCCACGCCATCGCACGCCAGCTACGCCTGCGTAATCTTGGCGGCATTATTATCTTGGATTTTATTGATATGCTTGAGCAGCAGCATAAAGACGATATTTTAGAGAGCCTGCAAGCGCAGCTAGCGCAAGACTACGCCAAAACCAAAATCACCCAAGTCAGTGAGCTTGGGCTGGTTGAAATGACGCGTAAACGCACCCGTGAGTCGCTTGGGCAGCAGCTTTGTGAGCCTTGCTCAACCTGTCAGGGTCGCGGCTTTGTTAAAACGGCTGAAACCGTTTGCTTTGAGATATTTCGCGAGATTATGCGCTGTGCGCGCACCTATAACTCGCCTAAGAAGTTTACCGTGGTTGCTCATGCTGCCGTCATTGACTTACTATTGACCAGCGAATCAGACACCGTGGCAGATTTAGAGTATCTATTAGGTAGAGTGATTACCTTTGAGGTCGAAAATCTCTATACCCAAGAGCAATATGACATCGTTTTGGACTAGCGCCAGCGTAAACTTATACCATTATAAAGTATCTTAAATGAGGTTTTGATAAGGAAACTATCGATAAAAACGCTTGTTTATAAAGGGGGATATCTCAAAACACTGCCGATATTACCCTTGCAATGAGTGAAATACTATGTATAATACACACCACTGAATTATATATGCGCAGCCAATTAAACAGCTGGCGCTATGACAGCTAGAGCATCGTTTCTAGCACTATTTCATTATGCCTTTGCTGACATCCTATAATGGAAGGGTCGGCGGGGCTTTAAACTATTTTGCTTTTGGCACGCTATAAGTTCCGGTAACGAACTCATTCTGGTTAAGAACAGAAGGCCGCTTAAAGTGAATATTTAACCAAACGGCTTTTGCTCATATCTTCAAAGTAAGAATGACAAAAGCACATATTAGGAGCTTGCTGGCATGGCTAACCAGAGAATCCGTATCCGTCTTAAGTCTTTTGATCATCGTCTGATTGATCAATCTGCACAAGAGATCGTTGATACTGCAAAGCGCACCGGTGCGCAAGTTTGTGGTCCTGTACCGTTGCCGACTCGCATTGAGCGCTTCAACGTTCTAACCTCACCACACGTTAATAAAGACGCTCGTGACCAGTACGAAATCCGTACTCATAAGCGTATGGTTGATATCGTTCAGCCTACCGACAAAACTGTGGATGCGCTAATGAAGTTAGACTTAGCGGCGGGTGTTGACGTTCAAATTGCTTTGGGTTAATGCAAAACACACCCAACCCATTAATATAAGATATAAAGAGGTCTAAAATGGCGATCGGTTTAGTCGGTAAAAAATGCGGCATGACCCGTATCTTCACTGAAGCAGGCGAATCTATCCCTGTTACAGTGGTTGAGGTCCATGCTAACCGCATTACTCAAGTAAAAAATACTGATGTAGATGGCTATCAAGCCATTCAAGTTACCACAGGTACTCGTCGTGACAGCCGCGTAACTGCTGCACAAAAAGGTCACTTCGCTAAAGCTGGCGTTGCAGCTGGCCGTGGTGTATGGGAATTCCGTGCCAATGACAGCGATCTTGAAGGTCGTGAAATTGGTGGTGAGATCCTAGCTGACTTGTTCGAACAAGGTCAGATTGTAGATGTCACAGGACAGAGTAAAGGTAAAGGCTTTCAAGGCGGCGTAAAGCGTCACAACTTTAGCATGCAAGATGCCACTCATGGTAACTCAGTGTCTCACCGTGTCCTTGGTTCAACTGGTCAAAACCAGTCACCAGGTAAAGTCTTCAAAGGCAAAAAAATGCCAGGTCAAATGGGTAACAAACGCGTTACCGTTCAGGGCCTAGAAGTGATATCGGTTGATGTTGAAAAAGGGTTACTTGTCATCAAGGGTGCTATCCCAGGTGCCACCGGTGGCGATGTCATCGTACGTCCGTCAGTCAAAGCCTAAGCAAGGGGATTAACGTGGATTTAAAAACAGTTACAGGGGCGGCAGTTGAGCTTTCTGATACGGCTTTCGGTCGTGAATTCAACGAAGCATTAGTGCATCAGGTCGTCACCGCATATCTTGCTGGTGCTCGTCAAGGTACACGCGCTCAAAAAACCCGTGCCGAAGTTTCTGGCGGTGGCATCAAGCCATGGCGCCAAAAAGGTACTGGTCGCGCTCGTGCAGGTTCTATTCGTAGCCCAATCTGGCGTTCAGGTGGTCGTGCATTCGCAGCCAAACCACAAGATTGGTCACAGAAAGTTAACCGCAAAATGTATCGCGGTGCGATGCAGTGCATCCTAGCCGAATTGATTCGCCAAGAGCGTTTGATTTTGGTTGAAGAGCTAAGCGTTTCTGGTCCTAAGACCAAAGAGCTGATTGCAAAGTTAAATGATTTGGGCGCACCTCGTGCACTCATCGTCACCAAAGAAGTTGACGAAAATCTATACTTAGCTGCGCGCAACATCCCACACGTCAATGTACTTGGTACAAACGAAGTGGATCCAGTGAGCTTGATTGCTTTTGATAAAGTAATCATGTCAGTTGAAGCTGCGAAACAATTTGAGGAAGCACTAGCATGAATAACGCAAGACTTTATCAGGTCTTAAGAGGGCCTGTATTCTCAGAAAAATCTCAAATGCTTGGCGACTCACTTGGTGTACAGGTATTTAAAGTTGACTCTAATGCTACTAAGCTTGAAGTCAAAAAAGCGGTTGAGATGATGTTCGAAGGCGTTGAAGTTTTAAAAGTAAACACTTTGAATGTTAAAGGTAAGACAAAGCGTTTTGGTAAAAATATCGGCCGTCGTAATGACTATAAAAAAGCCTACGTTACCTTAAAAGCTGGTCAAGATGTACAAATGGCTGATGCTGGTGAAGAAGTCGCAAACACGACTGCTTCTACTAGTGAAACAGCGAACAACGAATAAGGATTACACTCATGCCTATCGTAAAAGCAAAGCCAACATCACCAGGCCGTCGTTTTGTTGAAAAAGTGGTGCATCCACACCTTTACAAAGGTCGTCCTTTTGCAGCGCTTCTCGAATCAAAAAGTAAGTCAGGTGGTCGTAACAATAATGGTCGCATCACGACTCGTCACGTTGGTGGTGGTCATAAGCAGCATTATCGTATTATCGATTTTAAACGTACTAAAGACAATATCCCAGCTGTGGTTGAGCGTATCGAATACGATCCTAACCGTACTGCACACATTGCTTTACTTAAGTACGCTGACGGCGAACGTCGCTATATCATTGCTGCTAAAAAACAAGCAGTTGGCGATACCGTCATGTCAGGAGAGAACTCTCCAATCCGTCCAGGTAACTGCTTACCACTGAAAAACATCCCATTGGGTACTGTGATTCACAATATCGAACTTAAAATCGGTAAAGGTGCACAGCTAGCTCGTTCTGCGGGTGCCAGCGTTCAGCTACTAGGTCGTGACGGTATTTATGCTATTCTACGTCTACGCTCAGGTGAAACTCGCCGCGTACACGTGAACTGCCGTGCTGTTATTGGTGAAGTTTCTAACACTGAAAATAACTTGAAATCACTTGGTAAAGCCGGTGCTTCACGTTGGCGCGGTGTTCGTCCTTCTGTTCGTGGTGTCGCTATGAACCCGGTTGATCACCCACACGGTGGTGGTGAAGGTCGTAACAAAGGTCGCCATCCAACCAGCCCTTGGGGTCAGAAGTCTAAAGGACTTAAAACGCGTCATAATAAGCGTACTGACAGTATGATCATCCGCCGCCGCGCCAAGAAGAAATAAAGGAAGAATTTCATGCCTCGTTCATTGAAAAAAGGTCCATTCATAGACGCGCACTTATTTGCTAAAGTTGAGAATGCATTAGACACCAACTCACGCAAACCAATTAAAACTTGGTCGCGCCGCTCGATGATTTTGCCACAAATGGTTGGCCTAACCTTATCTGTTCACAACGGCCGTACTCACGTACCGGTTATCGTAAGCGAGCAGATGGTTGGTCATAAACTAGGTGAATTTGCCCCGACTCGTACATATCGTGGTCATGGCATTGACAAGAAAGCTAAGAGATAAGGTGCTTACCATGGAAGTAACTGCAAAATTACGCGGTGCCGCCATATCGGCACAAAAAGTTAGACTCGTTGCTGATGAAGTTCGTGGCAAATCTATCGAGCGTGCTTTGGATATCCTAACGTATAGTAATAAAAAAGGCGCTGTCTTCGTTAAGAAATGTCTTGACTCAGCCATCGCCAATGCCGAACACAACAACGGTTTAGATATCGATACTCTTAAAGTATCAACCATCTACGTTGATGAAGGCATTACGCTAAAACGTATCCTACCACGTGCTAAAGGTCGCGCTGATCGTATCAGTAAGCGTACTTGTCACATCACTATAAAGGTAGGAGAATAAGTTATGGGTCAAAAAGTACATCCAATCGGAATTCGTCTTGGTGTTGTCAAAAAGCATAACGCAAACTGGTATGCTAACCCTAAACAATACTCAGAATACCTCATCAACGACATTCAAGTTCGTGAGTATCTACGCAAAAAACTAGACAACGCTATGATCAGCAACATCATGATTGAGCGTCCTACTGGTGCTGCTAAAATTACCATCGCCACCGCGCGCCCTGGTATTGTTATCGGTAAAAAAGGCGAAGATATCGAAAGACTTCAAAAAGAATTGACCAAAATTATGGGCGTACCTGCTCAGGTCAACATTGAAGAAATCACATCACCTGATCTTGATGCACGTTTGGTAGCAGACGGTATCGGCAGCCAACTTGAGCGTCGTGTTATGTTCCGTCGTGCGATGAAACGCGCCGTACAGAACAGCATGCGTTCTGGTGCTAAAGGTATTAAAGTTGAGCTGTCTGGCCGTCTTGGCGGTGCTGAGATTGCTCGTACTGAATGGTACCGTGAAGGTCGTGTACCATTGCATACACTCCGCGCTGATATTGACTACGCGTCAATTCGTGCAGAAACCACATACGGCACTATCGGTGTAAAAGTTTGGATTTTCCGTGGCGAAATCCTTGACGGTATGAACAGCGTATACAATCCCGTCAAAGAAGAGCAGACTCGTGCGCCAAAACGCCGTGGTCGTGGAAACGGAAACCGTCGAAACACAGACAGAGGTTAAACTATGTTACAGCCAAAACGTACCAAGTTTCGTAAAATGCACAAAGGTCGTAACACAGGTCTTGCTCATCGTGGAAGCACCGTTGCATTCGGACAAATTGGTCTAAAATCGTTGACTCGTGGTCGTATGACTGCCCGTCAAATTGAAGCAGCACGTCGTACCATCACTCGTAAAATCAAGCGTGGCGGTAAGATTTGGATTCGTGTATTCCCAGACAAACCTATTACCAACAAACCACTAGAAGTACGTATGGGTAAAGGTAAAGGTCCAGTCGAGTATTGGGTATGCGAAATCAAACCTGGTAAAGTGCTATATGAACTCGAAGGGGTTTCAGAAGAACTTGCTCGCGAAGCGTTAACGCTTGCTGCAGCAAAACTGCCCTTTAAAACTACCATTGTTAAGCGGACGATAATGTAATGAAGATCAGTGAATTACGTGATAAATCATTAGAAGAACTGACTCAGTTACTTGATGAAAAGCAACTTGATGCTTTCCGTATTCGTATGGCTAAAGCAACGGGTCAGTTGGGTAACACCCATGAAGTCAGAAGCAATCGTCGCACGATTGCTCAGATTCAGACTTTGATTAACGAGAAACAACGAGGCGACTCATGAGCGATAACAATCAAACAGCTAATGCTAGCGTATTGACAGGACGAGTTGTCAGCGACAAGATGGACAAATCCATCACAGTTTTGATTGAGCGTCTGGTTCGTCATCCTTTGTATGGCAAACAGCTTCGTCGTTCTACAAAAATCAAAGCTCATGATGAAGATAACGTTTGTCAACAAGGCGACCTTGTCCGCATCAAAGAAACGCGTCCAATCTCAAAAACCAAGTCTTGGACTTTGGTTGAAGTGGTTGAAAAAGTAGAAAAAATCTAAGTAAATTGCATTAAAAGCCAGAAGCTGTTAAAATAGCCGCCTTTTTAAGGATGCTGATTGCGCCGAGCGTATATCACTCACATTAAGAGTAGCAGCGGTTATTAATATTAAAATGCCGACTACTCATTCTGTGCTAGCGGCAGCAACTGGTTTTTATTGCTCATACGTGTGGAGTAACGCTATGATTCAGGTTGAATCGATGCTGGAAGTTGCAGACAATAGCGGTGCAAGACGAGTTCAGTGCATTAAAGTACTGGGTGGCTCTCATCGTCGTTATGCATCAGTTGGCGACATTATTAAAGTAACGGTTAAAGAAGCCATTCCGCGTGGTCGTGTCAAAAAAGGCGACGTGATGAATGCTGTAGTTGTACGTACCAAAAAAGGCGTTCGTCGTCCTGATGGTTCAGTTCTGCGTTTTGATGACAATGCTGCGGTATTGTTGAACCAAAACAAAGCTCCGATAGCAACTCGTATTTTTGGACCGGTAACTCGTGAACTACGTGGTGATCAGTTTATGAAAATTGTATCACTAGCACCAGAAGTATTGTGAGGTAATCCATGTCAAAATTACGTAAAGGCGATACAGTTATCGTGATTGCTGGGAAAGACAAAGGCAAGCAAGGTACTGTACAAGCTGTAAAAAACGATCGTATTAAAGTTGAAGGCATCAACATTGTCACCAAACATCAGAAGCCAAATCAGGCAACTGGTACTGAAGGTGGCATCGTTAAGCAAGAAGCTTTTTTGCATATCTCAAATGTCGCAATTTTAAATGCGCAAACCCAAAAAGCTGATCGTATTACTTATCAGTTCGGTGAAGACGGCAAGAAACAACGCGTCTATCGTTCGAACGGTGAAGTAGTGGCGACTGCGTAAGACACTAAGGGTGTAATGGTAATGGCAAGATTAAAATCTTTATATAACGAAGAATTAAAGCAACAAATCAAAGAAGAGCTTGGTTTGGCGAATGTGATGCAAGTGCCTAAAATCACTAAAATCACGCTTAATATGGGTGTAGGCGGCGCGTCTCAAGACAAAAAATTGCTTGAAGGTGCTGTAGCTGACATGACCGCTATCGCTGGTCAAAAACCTGTCGTCACCAAAGCGCGCAAATCAGTTGCTGGCTTTAAAATTCGTGAAGAATGGCCAATTGGCTGTAAAGTAACGCTACGCGGTGAGCAAATGTACGAATTTTTAGATCGTCTCATTGCCATTGCAATTCCTCGTATTCGTGATTTCCGCGGTTTTTCACCTAAAGCCTTTGACGGACGTGGTAACTACTCATTGGGTATCAAAGAACAAATCGTATTCCCAGAAGTAGACTTTGACAAGATTGATCGTATCCGCGGTATGGATGTGACCATCACCACGTCAGCTGGTACTGATGAAGAAGGTCGTGCGTTGCTTAAAGCATTCGGCTTCCCATTTAAATAAGGTAAAGACGTTATGGCAAAGAAGAGCATGATTAACCGCGAATTAAAACGCGAAAAAATGGTTGCTAAGTATGCTGAAAAGCGTATCAAGCTAAAAGAAACTATCAATGATATCAACGCATCAGACGAAGAGCGTATGGAAGCGATGCTAGAGCTACAAGCCCTACCACGCAACGCCTCTCCAGTACGTCTACGCAACCGTTGTGCTATCACTGGTCGTCCTCACGGTTACTTCCGCAAGTTTGGCTTATCACGCAATATGCTGCGTGAGCGTGTCATGCAAGGCGATGTGCCTGGTGTTCGTAAAGCAAGCTGGTAAGGAGTAACGATATGAGTATGCAAGATACCGTTGGGGATATGCTAACCCGTATTCGTAACGCACAAATGGCTAATAAAGTATCGGTAGCAATGCCGAGCTCTAAACTACGTAAATCAATCGCTGACTTATTAGTAAGCGAAGGTTATGTAGCCAGCGCTGTTGTGACTGAGCAAGACAACAACAAAGCAACTTTGACCATCGAGTTAAAATACTTCGAAGGCAAAGCGGTTATTGAAACGATCCAACGTTATAGCCGTCCTGGCCTACGCCAGCATCGCGGTAAAGACGCTATCCCTACTGTTAAACAAGGTATGGGTGTTGCTATCGTATCAACCAGCCAAGGTATCATGAGCGATCGTGCTGCACGCGCTGCTGGTATCGGTGGTGAAATCGTTGCATTCGTTGCTTAATTAGCAATCATTGCTATCGGTAACGAGACGATAAAGTCTACTTGATCTTCGTTGGGTACTTATCAATTTTATAGTAAATATTTTTTAACATTGATAGGTGCCTAATGCAGTCAATTATGCTAAACTAACACGCTTTTTAGCCTGTTAGTTTTTTCGCTAATAAAAGTAAGTTAATTTTTTTAAGGAATATTCCTATGTCTCGTGTGGCTAAAGCCCCAGTAGCACTGCCTAGCGGCGTAAGTGTTACTTTGAACGATCGGCAGGTCGAAGTTAAAGGCAAAAATGGCAATATGTCTTTACGCCTGCATGAATTGGTCGAGCTAAAACAGGAAGATGATGCAATTCTTCTCTCACCTGCAGCCGATTCAAAAGAAGCCATGATGCATACTGGCACCATGCGCTCTTTACTAAACAATTTAGTAATAGGCGTAAACGAAGGTTTTGAAAGACGCCTTCAACTTATTGGTGTTGGTTATCGCGCTCAAGCTACTGGTAATAAAGTAACGCTAAACGTTGGTTACTCACATCCAGTAGAATATACGCTACCTGAAGGTGTATCAGCTGAAACCCCAACGCAAACTGAAATCGTTTTAAAATCAAACGATAAGCAGCAGCTTGGTCAAGCAGCGGCTAATATCCGCGGTTTCCGCCCACCAGAGCCTTATAAAGGTAAAGGTATTCGTTATAGTGACGAGCATGTGATTCGCAAAGAAGCCAAGAAAAAATAAGGTGAGTTGAAATGTTTGATAAAAAAGCAGCTCGTCTACGTCGAGCAAAGAAAACCCGTGCACATATCCGTTTTTTAGGCGTAAATCGCTTAACGGTTAACCGCACCCCAAGACATATTTATGCCCAAATTATCTCTCCAAACGGTGGTGAAGTGATTGCTCAGGCATCTACCTTAGACAGCAGCTTACGTTCAGGTGCAACTGGTAACGTTGATGCAGCGACGTCTGTGGGCCAATTGATCGCAGAACGCGCAAAAGCAGCTGGTATTACTAAAGTTGCCTTTGACCGTAGTGGTTTTAAATATCATGGTCGAGTAAAAGCTTTAGCTGAAGCTGCTCGCGAAAACGGATTGGAGTTTTAATCATGGCTAGAAATGATAAAAATGATAAAAATGAACAGACTGACGGTCTAGTAGAACGCTTAGTTACCGTAGATCGCGTTGCAAAAGTGGTTAAAGGTGGTCGTATTTTCTCATTCACTGCGCTAACCGTAGTGGGTGATGGTAATGGCCGTGTTGGTTTTGGTCGTGGTAAAGCACGTGAAGTGCCAGCTGCTATCCAAAAAGCACTTGAAGCTGCTAAGCGCAACATGATTACTGTTGAGCTTGATGGTGCAACTTTGTTCCATCCGATCAAAGCACGTCATGGTGCTAGTAAAGTTTACATGCAGCCTGCATCTGAAGGTACTGGCGTAATCGCTGGTGGCGCAATGCGTGCGGTATTGGAAGTTGCTGGTGTTAAAGACGTTTTAACGAAATCTCATGGTTCTACCAACACGGCAAACGTTGTACGTGCAACATTCAACGGTTTACGTGATATGTCAACTCCAGAAAAGATGGCAGCAAAACGTGGTAAATCTGTAGACGAAATCTTGGGTTAACTTAGAAACTAGGTGAGTTACGATGAAAAAAATGAAAGTCACTCAATTTAAATCGGGTGCCCATCGCCTCAAGAGCCACAAAGCGAGCTTGAAAGGATTGGGTTTACGCCGTATTGGTCATACTGTTGAAGTAGAAGATACGCCTTCAACGCGTGGTATGGTCAATCGCGTCAACTACATGGTAAAAGTGGAGGAAGCGTAATGGGACTTAGATTAAATGAATTATCACCAGGTGTTGGCGCGAAAAAAACTGCCCAACGTCGTGGTCGTGGTATTGGTTCAGGTCTTGGCAAAACTGGTGGTCGCGGTGTAAAAGGTCAGAAATCTCGTTCAGGTTCTAGCATTCGCTCAGGATTTGAAGGCGGTCAAATGCCTTTATATCGTCGCTTACCAAAATTTGGTTTTACCAGTAAAATGGCAATGACGACTGCTGAAGTTCGTCTGTCTGAACTAAACAAAGTCGAAGGCGATGTGGTTAGCATTGAAACACTAAAAGCTGCTAACGTCATCCGTCATGACATGAAACGCGTTCGTATTATGTTGTCAGGCGAAGTCACTAAAGCTTATACTTTTAAAGGTATCAAAGTGACTAAAGGCGCCAAGCAAGCAATCGAAGCTGCTGGTGGTAGCATCGAGGAGTAGTAACGTGTCAAAACAATCAATGTCATCGACTGGTATACCGCTCAATCCATTTGCCTTTATACGTAAGTATGATGAATTATGGACGCGTTTATTATTCTTAATCGGCGCATTGATTGTTTATCGTTTAGGGTCACATATTCCAGTACCGGGTATCAATCCGGTTAACTTGGCTGATCTGTTTTCGCGCAACGAAAATACCATTTTGAGCATGTTTAATATGTTCTCAGGTGGTGCACTAGAGCGTATGTCCATTATGGCACTTGGCATCATGCCGTATATCTCAGCATCTATTATTGTTCAGATGATGTCTGCGGTACTGCCATCGCTTGAAGCCCTCAAAAAAGAAGGCGAAGCGGGACGACGTAAGCTAAACAAGTATACCCGTCAGGGTACGCTTGGATTAGCACTAGTACAGTCATTAGGAATGTGTGCTGGCCTAATCAGTCAGAATCTTACCTTATCTACTGGTTTGACTTTTTATATTCCAGCGGTTACCTCATTGGTAGCTGGCGCTATGTTCTTAATGTGGCTCGGTGAGCAGATTACAGAACGCGGCGTGGGTAATGGTATCTCAATGCTCATCTTTGCGAGTATTGTGGCTGGTACGCCAGGTATGATTTCGCAGTCTATCGAACAGGTCAATCAAGGGCAGATGAACTTGATTGTGCTTTTTATCTTTGTATTGCTAGGCATCGCAGTGACTGCTGGTATCGTTTATATTGAACGTGCCCAGCGCCGTGTCCCAGTAAACTATGCGCAGAAGCAACAACAAGGTCGCAAAATTTACGCTCAGCAGCAGTCACATTTGCCGCTTAAGCTAAATATGGCAGGGGTTATTCCTGCCATTTTTGCCAGCTCGTTATTGTTGTTTCCCGCAAGCTTAGGGCAGTGGGTTGGTCAATCGGCTGACCCTACCTTTACACAAAAGATATTACAAAATATGGCATTGGTGTTGTCTCCAGGGCAGCCGCTGTATTTGGTTCTGTTTGGCGCAATGATTATTTTCTTCTGTTACTTTTACACGGCATTAGTATTTAGTCCGCGTGAAGTTGCTGAAAACCTTAAACGTAGTGGTGCGTATATCCCAGGTATTCGCCCCGGACAACAAACTCAGCGTTACCTTGATCATGTATTAAACCGACTGACCTTTATTGGCGCGATGTATATGACGGTTATTTGTTTAATGCCAATGGTCGTGCAGTCATCGTTTGGTGTACCGTTTCAACTTGGTGGTACGTCATTACTGATTATGGTGGTTGTGGTAATGGACTTCATCTCGCAAATCCAAGCACATTTGATGACCCATCAATATCATGATCAGACGTTAATTCAATCGCCCACTCAACCTTAAATGAGCGGTACGATATCTCAAAGGAGTATGCTATGAAAGTTCAAGCATCAGTTAAAAAGATTTGTGGTAGCTGTAAAGTTGTGCGCCGTAAAGGCCGTGTACATGTTATTTGTACCGCAGAACCTCGCCACAAGCAACGTCAAGGTTAATATTTTAAAGACATAAAGCGTGACGCTTATTGGATTTATACAATTAATACTTGAAAAATGACGGCGGATGCGATATCATCCGCCACTTGCCGTAGTTTATGCGAAATCTTTTATAAAATGGTCAATGAATAGACTTGTTCTCAAGTTGAAGCAGCGATAATAATTATAAAAGCTTTAGTATTGACAGCAACAAATCTGAAAAATAACGCTTTATTAATGAATAAAGCTTATTTTTCTTTAATGGAGAGAAATCAATGGCTCGTATTGCCGGCGTAAACATTCCGGATAATAAGCATGCTGTTATTTCACTAACTTATATCTTTGGTATAGGTCGTACCACTGCTCAGAAAATCTTAGAAGCAGTTGGCATTGCCCCTACTACTAAAGTTAGCCAGTTAGATGATACACAGTTAGATGCTATCCGTGCACAAGTTGCAAATTACATGACTGAAGGTGATCTTCGTCGTGAAGTGTCAATGAATATCAAGCGCTTGGTTGATCTTGGTTGTTACCGTGGCATCCGCCATCGCCGTAACTTGCCAGTTAGAGGTCAGAACACCAAGAACAACGCTCGTACTCGTAAGGGTCCGACACGCCCTCTCAAAAGATAATTAACTTAGGAAGCTAAAAGATGGCTAAAGACACTCGTAGTCGCAAAAAAGTGACTCGTCGTTCAGTATCGGAGGGCGTTGCCCATATCCATGCGTCTTTTAATAACACCATTGTTACGATTACCGATCGTCAAGGTAATGCACTGGCTTGGGCCACTTCAGGTGGACAAGGCTTCCGTGGTTCACGTAAATCTACACCATTTGCCGCTCAGGTTGCAGCTGAAGTCGCTGGTAAAGCGGCTCAAGAATATGGTGTTAAGAATATCGACGTTTTGGTTAAAGGACCAGGACCGGGTCGTGAGTCTGCGGTAAGAGCACTTGGTGCATTGGGTTATAAAGTTAACAGCATCTCTGATGTAACCCCAATCCCACACAATGGTTGCCGTGCGCCGAAAAAGCGCCGCGTCTAATATTAAAGACGAAGCTTTTTATCATAAGAGCTTATAGGAGACATAACAATGGCCCGTTATATTGGACCAAAACTCAAATTATCACGTCGTGAAGGTACAGACTTAGGCCTTAAGTCTGGTGTTAAACCATATGACGTAAAAACGAAAAAAGCGGCTCGTCCACCTGGTCAACATGGTGTTAGCCGTAATAAGAGCTCAGAGTACTCTCTACAGTTACGCGAAAAACAAAAAGTTAAGCGTATCTACGGTGTATTAGAGCGCCAGTTTGCCAACTACTATAAAGAAGCTGCTCGTAAGCGCGGTGCTACTGGTGAAAACCTACTAGCGATGCTTGAGAGTCGCCTCGATAACGTCGTTTATCGCATGGGCTTTGGCTCAACTCGTGCTGAAGCACGTCAGCTAGTTAGCCATCGCACTGTGATGGTAAAAAAAGCTGGCCGCGATGAGTTTGTTCGTGTGAACATTCCATCAATTCAGTTGCAAGATGGTGATGTCGTCGCTATCCGTGAGAAGTCTCGCGAACAACTACGTATTAAAAACGCTATTGAACTAGCGACACAACGTGGTATTCCAGAATGGCTAGATGTTGACCACAGTAAACTACAAGGCACGTTTAAACAAGCGCCTGATCGCATTGATCTACCTGCTGAAATCAACGAAAGCTTGATCGTTGAGCTATACTCTAAGTAAGTAACGTACTGCTCGATGTTATAAAAATAGCATTGAGCAATTGACGTTAATTAAACCAGTTTAATAAATCGAGGTGACATCATGATGCTAAGTGCAACTGAGTTTCTAACGCCGAACGCCATTAACGTGGATACGGTTAATGAAACGATTGCGAAAGTCACGCTCGAACCGTTAGAACGCGGCTTTGGGCATACCTTAGGTAATGCCTTACGTCGCATCTTGTTATCTTCATTACCTGGTGCTGCAGTCATTGAAGCTGAGATTGATGGTGTTGACCATGAATACTCAACGCTTGAAGGACTACAAGAAGACGTACTTGACTTGCTTTTGAATTTAAAAGGCTTGGCAATTACCCTTCATGACCAAAATGAAGTATTCTTGACCTTGGATAAACAAGGTCCAGGCACTATTACTGCTGCAGACATCACGTTGCCGCATAATGTCGACATTATCAATCCAGAATTGGTATTGGGTACATTAAGCGACCGTGGTCATCTTAAGATGCGTTTGCGTGTGGTAATGGGTCGTGGATATGAGCCAGCAAACCAGCGCCGTGAAGATGGCGACACTAAAGCGATTGGACGCTTAAAGCTTGATGCAAGTTTTAGTCCAGTACTGCGTGTTGCTTATCAGGTTGAGAACGCACGTGTAGAACAACGTACCGATCTTGATCGTCTTATCATCGAGCTTGAAACTAATGGCACTATCGATCCAGAAGAAGCAATTCGTAAAGCAGCCACTATTTTACAACAACAGATTTCTATCTTTGTTGACCTAGAAGCTGAAGAAGCGCCTGAGCCTGTGAAAGAAAAAGAAGAGGTTGATCCGGTGCTATTACGCCCTGTGGACGATCTTGAACTAACGGTTCGCTCAGCCAACTGCTTGAAAGCTGAAAACATTTACTATATCGGTGATTTGGTACAGCGTTCAGAGACTGAACTTCTAAAAACCCCAAATCTTGGTAAGAAATCATTGACCGAAATCAAAGACGTATTAGCGTCTAAAGATTTAGAGCTCGGTATGCGCCTAGACAACTGGCCACCAGCTGACCTTCGTGTCGATGATCGCTTTTCTTATCGTAGCCGTTAAACTTTAAGGATTTTTGACTATGCGCCATCGTAAGAGTGGAGTCAAGCTGGGTCGTACCGGCAGTCATCGTAAGGCAATGTTTCAGAACATGACCAACTCATTATTTGAGCATGAACTGATCAAAACAACTTTACCAAAAGCAAAAGAATTACGCCGTGTTGCTGAGCCATTGATCACTTTGGCTAAAGAAGACAGCGTTGCTAATCGCCGTTTGGCATTTAGCCGTATGCGTAGCAAAACTATGGTAGGTAAATTATTTGGCACGCTTGGTCCTCGCTACCAAACTCGTCCAGGTGGTTATTTGCGTATCGTAAAATGCGGTTACCGTGATGGTGACAATGCGCCAATGGCTTATGTAGAATTGGTTGATCGTGACTAATTTTATGCGCTCATTGTATAATAAAAAAAGCTCCAATAATTTGGAGCTTTTTTTATGCCTTTTATTCTTAAAATTTTTTTTATGGTACGAGTGAGCTGACGTCAGCAGCACCTTGTCTGATGATTTCGGGCTGATTAGTGGTCATATCGACGATAGTAGTCAGTTTGGTGGTTTTGATACCAGCATTAATGAGACCATCTATTTGATTACCGAGTAACTCTTCAATCTCAAATGGATCGTCCAATATCTCATCTCGATGCGGCAATATGAGTGAACTGGTCAATATAGGCTCATCCATCGCTGCTAGCAATGCTTGCGCAATAGGATTGCTGGGCACGCGAATACCAATGGTTTTTTTCTTAGGATGCGCCAACTTCTTAGGTACATCTTTGGTGGCGTTTAAAATAAAGGTAATCGGTGCCGGCGTATGCGCTTTTAGCTGTTTAAATTGCACATTGTCCACCGTTGCATAGTTGGCAATCTCACTTAAATCGCGACATAACAAGGTGAATTGGTGCTTATCGTCAAGCTCACGGACATGTTTAAGCTTTTCTAGTGCGTCTTTAGCGCCTAAGCGGCAGCCAAAAGCATAACTGGTATCGGTAGGATAGATAAGTAATTGGTCGTTACGTAATAAATCTGCTGCTTGTTCGATAAGCCGCGGTTGTGGGTTGTCCGGATGAATGTAAAATACTTGCATGATTTTTCCTTATCTTATAATTATAGAGTGCTTCATAGGCATTTTTTTAAAAATGAAATTGTTTTGTTTTTTTAGCGTATCTCTCTGACTGCATCAAAAGATAGCGTTACTACTCAATCAGTATAATGCAAAGTAAATATAAGTTTATTAGCAAGGCGTTACGGTGAGTAGGGAAACGTTAACACTATAGTTGTGGACCGCTTTCGATAGGAAATAAGTATATATAGTGAGTGAAAAGTAATATAGATACTTCACGCACTGCTGATATCAATTTTTCTTGCTTGCTGTGCCTGTGCAGACAGAGGCTACAAAAAATTGATATCAGTAATACCGTAGCGTTTTTAGGATATTTTGACTATAGAGACCCCACTCTCAACTTATTTTTCTAAGGTATTGGTTTACTTAGTTTTTAAAATTTCAGTTAAAACAATTAAAATTTTAAATTCTATAAAAATCAAAGGCCTACGATAAGTTGAGATTGGCGTTATAGAGAGCAGTTTTTAATCGCTAATTAGCGGTACAAATCGTTAATAATGCCTGCAATAATATTTTGGCGTCATGTGGTAGCGTATGAGGTGCCGTGATATATGCTTTGGTCTGCTGATAGACGTCCTGCGCAAAGGTGCTAGTACTGGTATCAAAGGTGGCAAACAGATTGTCTTGCGACACTTGAAAAGAACACCTGCACGCTAAAGTAAATAAACACTCTAACGCTTGTGGTTTGATTTCTACACGCTCAAACGCTTGTTGTTGAGCCTCTGTGCGCCCATCCGGTGCATACCAATAGCCAAAGTCAGAGAGCTGTCTACGACGCTTTCCTGCAATAAAAAAATGGCTACACTCATGCAATCCGCTTTGAAAGAAACCATGGGCAAATTCAATACGTGCTGGCTGATTGTCTTTGGCAGGGAAATACTCTGGTTCGCCGGTGCCACGTACTAGGATAACGTGCTGGTGGGCAAATAGCGTATTGAATAAACTGATCAGCCAATCGGTCGCTGCTTTTTCATTCTCATCAACAGTGTTGGTATTTTCAGCATGGGTAATTTTCTGCCATTGTTTTGACAGTGCGTTTAACTGCATCTCTGAAATAGAGCTCAAAAACTCAGGTGGCTTTTTGGTTTCTAAAGTATTTAAACGATGTAGCAAGCGTTTTGCATCAGAGCCAGAAAGCAAGACAGAAAAGTCAGGATCAACAGCAGGCGATATCATATGAATAGATCAACCAAATAAAAAGGTGGAGCGCGTGATTTGCAACGCGAGCAAGCCAAGGTAAATGCAAACTTAATACGAAAGCACTTACCAAAAATCTTAACATACTAGCCCTAGCGCTCATCAGCGCTTTCCGTTAGTATGGCAGGCAATATTATACACCGTTTTTGATGAATGAGGCCGCGCATGTCAAGCACTCCAATAAACAAGCCGTCAGCGCTTCAGGCTGACAAAACAGCAGCTGCAATGTCGACCAACCTGCCAGAAGATGTTTCTTTAAGCAAATGGGAAGATAGTGGCTTTGAATGGTCAGGGCAAGTTGCACCGCGTTCGTTTGAGCGCCTAAATGCTATCTTGTCAACTGAGCACGAGCAATCAAACCTTGAGCTTAAAGCCAACCTATATCGCCATAATAATGTGTTGCATTTGTCTTTTACTCTCAAGGGTGAGATATGGTTGACCTGCCAGCGTTGTTTGCAACCGATTGCCATTGATTTGACTGATGATTATGATATTGCATTGTTAGATAACGAAAGCCAAGTGCGTTTGGTCGGTGAAGAGCAGGATTACTTGCTGCTCGATGAAATCATCACTGAGCCTGCGCCTGAGCGTTTATTGCCGTTTAAAAAATTGATCGAAGATGAGATTTTGCTAAAAGCGCCAATGGCACCAAAGCACGATGATTGCGAGATGAGTGTTGAGCAGTTTGGTGACATTCCAGAAGAAGAGGAAAATGAGAATCCTTTTGCAGCGTTAGCATCGTTAAAGGGCAAGTTATAGCCCCAGAACTGGCAGTATAACGTCGATAAATCATTACTTTCTACCTTTTATCAGCTTTTTGTCCAAGAGTGAAAAGCAAGGCTTTATTAATTGGCGAAACATGCGTATAATGTCCCGTTTATTGCATTCTAGCAACCTGCCGCTGGCAGAGAGAAGCTGGCTTCGCAAACGAACTATAGATTTTAGACGTAGTCAGCACTTTAATACGTGTGGCAATCTATTTAACTAATGATGCGTAAGACTTAGGTTGTTGTGATTATATAGCCTCTGTCAGTATCGATTAAAGCTGAATTTCAAGCTTAACCCTTTTAAGTATAGGAGCTATATCATGGCTGTTCAAAAAAGTCGTAAAAGTCGTTCTCGTCGTGACATGCGCCGTTCACATCATCGTATGGAAGTGGCTGAATTAAGCATCGACGCTACTACTGGTGAAAAACATCGTCGTCATCACATGACTAAAGATGGTTTCTATCGTGGTCGCCAGCTTTTTAAAGTTAGTCAAGACGCTTAATTTATTTGCCCACTGATGGTTGATGCAAAATGCTGGTAGTTCTAATGACTATCGATGATTTTACACAGTTGTTATGGTGCAAGCAGTTTAAGCAAACAAGAGCCAAGTTATCTCGCTATCATATATTATGAAGTCAGATATCTTGGCTTTTTGTTATCTATTTTTTATCAAGTAGTGATTATAGAGATATCACATTTTAAGCGTTCAGTCTTTGATAACTATGCTTATTGTCTGCGTCAGTGTATAGTTTAATAGCAGTCGGCTGTCTTAAAGGAATAATGATAGCGGCGCTCTTCATAATAAATCTTTTTTATTATCTTTTAATCCTATAATAAACCCCATGTATTTAGGGGTATTTCCAATTAAATAAGGAATATTGGTTATGGCCTCTGTACCCGATATGGTAAAAAAACAACCCACCCGTATAGCTGTGCTATTCCCTGGACAAGGTTCACAAGTGGTCGGTATGCTGAGCGAGCTTGCTGAAACCTATCCTGAAATTCATGATACCTTTACCGAAGCCAGTACAGCGCTTGGTGAAGACTTATGGGCAATTTGTCAGGACGAAGACAAACTGAATAAAACCCAATATACTCAGCCGGCTTTATTGACTGCTAGTATCGCTGTTTGGCGCATCTTACAACAAAAAATAGAAGATAAGCCTTGTTACCTAGCGGGTCATTCCTTGGGTGAATATAGCGCCTTATGTGCCGCTGGAGTGATATCCTTAGCTGATGCGGTCAAGCTGGTGCATAAACGCGGTCAATTGATGCAAGAGGCGGTAGCAGGGGTCGATACGGCGATGGCAGCGGTGCTTGGTCTTGAAGACCACCGCGTCGAAAACTTATGCGAACAAGCGACCGAGCACGTTGATGATGCCATTGTTGGCGCCGCAAACTTTAATAGTCCAGGTCAAGTGGTGGTTTCAGGTAATGCCGCTGGCGTCAACGCCGTCATTGATAAAGTTCAAAATACTGGTAAAAAAGCCATTCCATTAAAGGTTAGTGTACCGTCGCATTGTGCGCTTATGGAGCCTGCAACAAATGCCTTGGCTGATGAGTTGGCAGCCATTCAATTTGATCAAGCAACCATTCCAGTGATTCAAAACCGCCATGCGCGCGTTGAAAGCAATGCAGTCGCTATCAAGCAAGCATTGACCGAGCAGCTCAGTGAACCGGTCTTATGGTCAAAAACCATGCAGGAATTGGCAGATAAGCAAATTAATATTTTAATCGAATGTGGCAGCGGTAACGTCTTAAGTAATTTGGCCAAGCGTCAAGCGCATCCTATCGTAAGTTATCCTACCGACAAGCCTGCCCGTTTAGATAAGTTGATGGAGGTATTATCATGAGCCGTACGATTACATTAGTGACGGGCGCAAGCCGCGGTATCGGTAAAGCGGTCGCTAAACGTTTTGCCAAAGAAGGACACTTTGTCATTGGCACCGCGACCACCGAAAAAGGCGCAGCACTTATCGAAGAATACTTAAACGATAGTGGTGGTATTGGGCGCGTGCTAGACGTGCGCGATACGGCGCAGATTGATAAGCTGTTTGAAGAAATCGAAAGCGTTTATGGCGCCGTACAAGTACTGGTTAATAATGCCGGTATCACCCAAGATGGCTTATTGATGCGTATGAAAGATGAAGATTGGGACAATGTTGTCGATACCAATCTGACTTCGGTTTATCGTATGAGTAAGCGGGCGGTACGCGGTATGATGAAAGCGCGCCGTGGCCGTATTATCAATATCACCTCTGTGGTTGCACAGATGGGCAATGCGGGTCAATCTAACTATGCGGCCACTAAAGCCGGCGTCGAAGGCTTTAGCCGAACGCTAGCGCGCGAAATCGGCTCACGCCAAGTGACGATTAACTGTGTGGCACCGGGTCTTATTGAAACCGATATGACCGATGAGCTTGACGAGCGCCTACTTAACTCAATGCTTGATGCGGTTCCAATCAGCCGTCTTGGTCAGCCAGAAGATATCGCTGCCGCCGTGTTTTTCTTAGCAGGTGATGAAGCCAGCTATATTACAGGTGCGGTTATTCCGGTTAATGGCGGTATGTACATGTAGCGTTAGAACTATCATTCTAATTTGGCGTTACATAGTTATAATAAAAAACTCTGTGAACGAGTGTAAACTATAATAAAGGGTGCTATAATAGCGGATGCTTTTTTGTCAAAGCCCTGTATGATAGCTAGGTTTTAGCAGACATTAGTCAAAACGTATAATTGGTTATCTGTCTACCAGACAGCCGTGATAATTTGACCAGCCCATTTTATATATACTGCCATAGCGCTTTATCATAAGACTATGGCAATTTGTCGAAATAATAGATCAAAAAGGAGAAATCTACATGAGTAATGATACCGAGCTAAGAGTTAAATCTGCGGTAGCGGAACAATTAGGTATGAACGTTGAAGACATCAACAATGATGCTTCATTCATGGAAGACTTAGGCGCTGATTCATTAGACCTAGTTGAATTGGTTATGTCATTCGAAAGCGATTTCGGCATCACTATTCCTGATGAAGATTCAGCAGAATTAACGACTGTTCAAAAAGCCATTGATTACGTACAAGCGCAATTGTAATTAATCATTCGCTTAGTAAGTGTGCTATGACCGTTTATCTTTATTGATAAGCGGTTTTTTTAACGCTATTTTTTAGAGGTAGTGATTAACTCTCTGTTTTACCGCTTATATTTACTCAATTCACTGCCATATTTGAATGGTAGCTATTAATGATAAAGTTACATAAGCTACGCCAAATCAACATTACTCAACATACTATTACTAGAGACGGTATTTGCCTTTGTCTATACTAAGAATGGTAAGCAGTAATAAGGTGATATTTTTTATATTGATGAAACCTTAATCACTGTTTAGAGATAAAAATTTTATCCAGATATAGGTGATGCGAGAGTGACAAACGTTAAATACATTGCCTATTAAAACAATAATGATAAATAATAGATAACAATATTTTAAGGAGCAATTTTATGGGTATGTTCAGTTTTGCAAAAGACATCGGTGAAAAGATTTTTAACCGTGACGATGCCAAGCATGACGCTAAAGTAGAAACTAAAGCGGATGCTAATACCCCAGTTCAAAGCACGGAGCCTTCTGCTCAGTCAGTTGCCAATATTTTACTACGCCGTATTCAGCAGCAAAATCTGAATATCAGTAATCTAAAAGTAAAATATAATGGTTCTACAGATACCGCAGAAATCAGTGGTAAGGCCAAAACCCAAGCGGATCGCGAAAAAGCCATTATCGCTATCGGTAACGTGCAAAACGTCGCTAAAGTTATTGATAATATCGATATCGAAGAAGATGCGCCTGAATCTACTATGTACACAGTAAAATCTGGCGATAGCTTATCTAAAATTGCCAAAGAAGTGTATGGTTCAACGGGTGATTATATGAAGATATTTGAAGCCAATAAGCCAATGCTTTCTGATCCAGATAAGATTTATCCAGGTCAAGTACTACGTATTCCTAAGCCATGAGATGATTTTGAATATTAAAATATAGACTTTTAAACA
>NZ_PJBX01000156.1:0-10849 GCF_002836335.1 Psychrobacter sp. Sarcosine-02u-2
GTTTTAATTAGGTGTCAACCGATTTTCGATAGATTTCTTAATTTATTTTAGAAGACGGTAAACAAACCATATTTTTCAATAGCTTAGTAAAAATCAGATATTAAACCAAAGAAGATTATTCTCTAGACATGCCTGAATGTTTAAGCCTTATTTGCTATAAAGCTTATTAGTAAGCTTTATAAGACATTTATAAACCATGCATTACATTGCTGGGCTTATATAGGTATATATTCAACACTATTGATATTGATACTAAGTGCACCTATATATAGAAGTTGACCTCGCCGCAGCTATCTAGTGTTAATAGACAGCGTTTGCTATAATAGCGGCTTTTATGACATTACTGCAGAGCACTGCTGCTTATCCTTATTAATAAGTAAACCACTCTATATTATAGTGGTTTGATTATCTGTCGTCAGATGATTGCTTTATTAGCATACTACGTAAGATAAGTTTTGGTATGGTGCTTGTCGTTAATGCCTATTTCTTCAACATATCATAGCGGTTAGATATAATTGACGCGGTCTTACGGTTATATGATTGATGGTTGCAATCATCACTGCCAACGGACCCAAAAAGGTGAATAGATTATGGTAGCGATTACTTTACCCGATGGTAGCGTAAAAAACTTTGAAGGCAATACAACGGTCATGGAAGTGGCGCAAAGTATTGGAGCGGGCTTGGCGAAAGCGACGGTCGCGGGACGCGTTGATGGTCACTTAGTAGATGCTCACGACCCTATCACTCATGATGCCAAAGTTGAAATCGTGACGCCAAAAGACTCTGACGGTGTCGATATTATTCGCCACTCATGTGCCCACCTATTAGGTCATGCAGTAAAACAGCTTTATCCTGACGTAAAAATGGTCATTGGCCCTGTTATTGAAGATGGCTTTTATTATGACATCTACAGTGAGACGCCATTTACACCTGAACATATGGAAAAAATTGAAAAACGCATGATGGAGCTGATTAAGCAAGATTATGATGTCATCAAAAAAATGACCCCTCGCGATGAGGTCATTAAGATATTTGAAGAACGCGGCGAAGATTATAAGCTGAAACTGATTAATGATATGCCGGGTGAAGAAGCCTTTGGTCTATATCATCATCAAGAATATGTCGATATGTGCCGTGGTCCACACGTACCAAATACGCGCTTCTTAAAAGTATTTAAACTGACCAAAATGTCAGGTGCTTATTGGCGCGGTGATGCTAAGAACGAGCAGCTGCAACGTATTTATGGTACGGCATGGGCAGATAAGAAAGATTTAAAAGCCTATATCCAACGTATTGAAGAAGCGGAAAAACGTGACCACCGTAAAATTGGTAAAGCGTTAAATCTGTTCCATATGCAAGAGCAAGCGCCGGGTATGGTGTTTTGGCATGCCAATGGTTGGACGATTTATCAGGTACTTGAGCAATATATGCGTAGGGTTCAACATGATCATGGTTATGAAGAGATTAAAACGCCGCAAATCGTCGATCGCAGCTTGTGGGAACGTTCAGGCCATTGGGGCAACTATGCGACCAATATGTTTACCACTTCAAGCGAAAACCGTGATTATGCGGTAAAACCGATGAACTGCCCGTGTCACGTTCAAGTCTTTAACCAAGGTTTAAAGTCTTATCGTGATTTGCCGCTACGTATGGCAGAGTTTGGTTCATGTCATCGTAACGAGCCATCAGGCTCATTGCATGGTTTGATGCGTGTACGCGGTTTCACGCAAGATGATGCGCATATTTTCTGTACCCAAGCGCAAATCCAGCAAGAAGTCGCTGATTTCATTAAACTGACCCTGGCAGTTTATGAAGATTTTGGCTTTGTTAATATCATTATGAAGCTCTCAACCCGTCCTGAAAAACGTGTCGGTAGCGATGAATCTTGGGACTTTGCTGAAAAAGCCTTGGCAGATGCCCTTGATAGCTCAGGTCTTGATTGGGAATATCTACCGGGTGAAGGCGCATTTTATGGTCCAAAGATTGAGTTTAGTCTAAAGGATTCCTTGGGTCGCGTGTGGCAATGCGGTACGATTCAGGTTGATCCAAACATGCCTGAGCGCCTTGATGCGGAATTTGTCAATGAGCAAAACGAGCGCGAAACCCCCATTATGCTGCACCGTGCTATCTTAGGATCATTTGAGCGTTTTATCGGTATCTTGATTGAAAACTACGCCGGTTGGATGCCAGTGTGGCTTGCGCCGCAACAGGTGGCGGTGATGAATATCACTGATAAACAAGCCGACGCTTGTGAAAATGTGGTGCGTGAGCTAAAAAATGCAGGTTTGCGAGCAACGAGTGACTTGCGTAACGAAAAGATTGGATTTAAGATACGAGAGAAAACATTAGAACGCATTCCCTATATGCTAGTATTGGGGGATAAAGAGGTTGAAACGGGCAGTGTTAATGTCCGAACTCGTGAAGGTGAAAACCTCGGCGTCATGAGTGTTGCAGAATTTATTAGCTTAGTACAGACTGCTGTCAGCAAAAAAGGCCGACAGACCCCAAAAACAGATGAGGAGTAATACCTATTAAACAGTCAAACCGTTTGAACATCAACGAAGATATCAATGCTAAAGAAGTCCGTTTGGTTAAAGAAGACGGCGAGCAAATGGGCGTGGTCGATATCGAAACCGCGATGAAAGCGGCGCGTGATGAAAACCTAGATTTGGTCGAATTGGTTCCTGAAGCCAAGCCGCCAGTATGCAAAATCATGGATTATAAACATTTTCTCTATGATCAAAAGCAGAAAGCGAAAGAAGCGAAGAAGAATCAGAAACAGACCCAGCTAAAAGAGATGAAGCTACGTCCTAGCACCGAAGAAGCCGATTATCAGGTCAAACTGAGAAAAATCATCAGCTTCTTGGAAGATCAGGATAAAGTTAAAATCAGTATCCGCTTCCGTGGTCGCGAAATGGCTCACCAAGAGATTGGTCGTAAACAACTTGATCGTATCATTGAAGATACCGCTGATATCTCAAACGTCGAACAGTACCCTAAGATGGAAGGCCGTCAAATGGGTATGCTGCTTGGGCCTACTAAGAAAAAATAATCCCTTGATAGATTATAGTGAGTAGTGGCTGTAAATCGATATGAGTGTTAGTTAATATAAATGATTAACTAACACAGACAAATCGTTAATAATAGATAGTTATAATCTTAACCATCAATATACTCCGGGATATTGATGGTTTTTTCATATTTACCTCTAAATACATGCATTAAAAGAATCTGAGTACGATGAGCCAAATTTCTCTATAAACGCTTTATCAACCTCAGTTTACAAAACCCATCTTCTCAACCTTTTCATTACCAGTTAATCTAAAGGTCATCTCGTTACACATATCTCATTCGAATAAAAATTATTGGGTAATAAAAACAATTGAAACCACGGCTATAAAAGCGCTTAGCAAAAACTGTTGTTCGTTAACAATTAATAGTTAATGAACAGTGTCATTGATAAATAATGTCGTCGGTAAAGAATCCCATTTTTTAGATATTATAGGAAATTTTATGCAAGAATTGACCCCACCCGAAAACGCCTCAACGCCTAGCATCACCTTAACCGCTCCTGAACCGGTGAAAGAGATTCAAAAAAGCGAAGCGGATCAAATGGTGAAACTGGACGAAAGCCAGATTCCTGAACTTGATGCTAAAGTCGATGCCTTTGTCGATCACGTGATTAACAACTCAGTACACAGCGCTGAGTTTCAGCAAAACGTCCAATCTATCCATAATTTAGGTAATAAAGAAATTCGCGAATCGGCACAAGTGTCAAACCGTATGCTCGATTTACCAGCAAAAAGTCTTAATGATAGCTTGTTTGATAACTCACCTATCGCCAAGTCATTGACCGAGCTGCGCGGCATTGTCGAAGATTTGGATCCGAGCAAAAAAGAGCTGACCAGCTCACGCAAGCTCTTCGGTCTGATTCCATTTGGTAATAAAGTGCAAGATTATTTCCGTCAATATGAGTCAGCGCAATCGCATATTAATGCTGTGGTGACCAGCCTTTATAATGGTAAAGACGAACTGCTCAAAGACAATGCCATGATCGAGCAAGAAAAAGTTAACATGTGGGAGCTGATGCAATCGATTCGCCAATATATTTATGTTGGTAAAAAAATCGACGAGCAGCTTGAGCAAAAGGTGTATGCCGTTGAAGCCACTGACCCCGAAAAAGCACGCATCATTAAAGAAGAAATGCTGTTTTATGTACGGCAAAAAAATACTGACTTTTTAACGCAATTGGCGGTAAACGTTCAGGGATATTTAGCGCTTGATACCATTCGCAAAAACAACCTAGAGCTTATTAAAGGCGTGGATCGCGCGACGACGACGACGATCTCAGCGCTACGTACCGCGGTGGTGGTTGCTCAGGCGATGACCAATCAAAAACTGGTACTCGATCAAATCACCGCGCTAAATAAAACCACCAGCAGCTTGATTGAATCGACCTCTGCGATGCTCAAACGTCAATCGCTTGAGATTCATGAGCAGGCAACCAGTAGCACGATTGAGCTTGATAAACTCCAAAACGCCTTCAATAACGTCTATGAAACGATGGATATGATTAGCAATTATAAAATCGAGGCGTTAGAAAATATGAAGCAAACGGTTAACACTCTGACAGCCGAAGTTGATAAAGCGCAGAAATATCTCGATAAATCGAATCAAACGACCGTATTAGAAGTGTCGAAAGAATTAAATACTAAAAAGATAACCAATCAATCAAATACGGTCGATATTGATATTTGATTGGGCTTGCATGTCGAATGCTCTTAGCGATACAAGCTAGCAGCTGCTTGCTATCTGATACACATAAGACAATTGACCGAAGATATTACGGCGTCGTTCGTGTTAAGATAGCACTTATTAATAATTTTAAAAAATAGATACGGTAATTTATGAGTTGGAATGATCCAAACGCCTCGAGTGAGGCACAAAAATACGTTAACCCTATTCCTAGTCGCGAACTGATACTCAGTACGATTAATGAATACGGTGAAGTCACGCATCAACAATTGGCAAAAGCCTTTAATATTGATGACCCTGACCAATTTGACGCTTTGGGCAATCGCCTAAAAGCAATGGCGCGCGATGGGCAAGTAAACCGTGACGGGCGTCCTTATCGCTATCGCACTGTAACCGAACACGATATCGTCACTGGCACCGTGTCAGCTCACCCTAAAGGCTTTGGCTTCGTGATATTGAGCGATATGCCTGATTTGTTTTTGCATGAAAAGCAGATGCGCTGGGTATTTAATGGCGATACCGTACAAGCGGTTGGTACCTCTACGGATAATCGCGGTCGTACCGAAGGGCGTATTGTCGATATCGTTGAGCGTCGCCAAAACAACTTTATTGGTACATTGGCGCACGATGAAGAAGGTTATTGCGTTGAGCTTGGTAGCCCAAATAACCATCAGCCGATTACCGTCACTGAAGAAAACGTGCAAGCGTTAGATGCCAAACAAGGTGCGCCAGTCAAAGTCGATATTATCGATTGGCCAAACCAACACGAGTTTGCCACTGGTAAAATCACTGAAGTGCTATCTGATGATAATGACCGTGAATTGATTATTGAGACGACTCTACTCAACTATGATATCCCGTCAGACTTTAGTGAAGCCGCGCTACAGCAGGCCAATAGCTATCGAGAACCGACTGAAAAAGACTTGAAAGGTCGGAAAGACTTGCGCGATTTACCTCTCATTACTATTGACGGTGAAGACGCGCGCGACTTTGATGATGCAGTGTTTGCCGAAAAACGCTCGGGCGGTAACTATCGGGTGTTGGTGGCGATTGCTGATGTAAGCTATTACGTCACACCAAACTCGCCACTTGATAAAGATGCTTACGAGCGCGGTACGTCAGTGTATTTCCCGCATCGCGTGATTCCGATGTTGCCAGAAGTCCTGTCTAATGGTCTATGCTCATTGAATCCTAACCTTGACCGTCTCTGTATGGTTGCCGATATCAAGATATCGCGCGCCGGTAAAGTCACAGGGTATGAGTTTTATCCGGGCGTTATGCACTCACAGGCGCGCCTGACTTATAACCAAGTAAATGCTTACCTTGCCAATCCAAAAGATAAAAGCGTACCCGAATCATTAACGGCTAATAAAGATGTTAAAAAATCGGTCGATACCTTACATCAATTGTATGAGCTGCTGCTGAAAAAACGTGAAGAACGCCATGCCATGGAGTTTGAAACAGTCGAAACATATATCAAGTTTAATGAAAAAGGTGGCATCGAAGCGATTTTACCGCGTACGCGCGGCGATGCGCAAAAGCTTATCGAAGAATGTATGCTGCTTGCCAATACCTGTGCAGCAAACTTTGCCCTAAAACATGAGTTGCCTGTCTTATATCGTAACCACGATAAGCCTGATAGCGAAAAGTCAATGCGCATTCATGAATATGCCAAAAACTTTGGCTTAAGCTTCCCAGAAGAAAGCCCAACGCAAGCAGATTATCAGCGGATTATCGAAGCAACCAAAGACCGTCCTGACGCCATTAGCATCCACAGCATGCTGCTACGCTCGATGATGCAAGCGAACTATGCGCCTGACAATATCGGACACTTTGGTCTCGCTTATGACGAATATAGCCACTTTACCTCGCCGATTCGCCGCTATCCTGATTTAATGCTGCATCGCGCCATTAAAGCGAAAGTGACTAATAGCCAGCAGCCAGTAATGGATTTCTCGCTTGAAGAGGCTGGCACGCAAACCTCAGATACGGAGCGCCGCGCCGAAAAAGCATCGCGTTACGTGGAATCTTGGCTCAAATGTCATTATATGAAAGATCATGTCGGCGAAGAGTTCGATGGCGTGGTGACGACTGTGACGAGCTTCGGTTTATTTGTGACTTTGACCGACTTATATATTGATGGTCTCGTGCACATCTCCAACGTTGGCGACGACTTCTTTGTCTATGACGAGCAGCAACAGCAGCTTATTGGTAAAGACAGAGGCACGGTATTTGGGCTTGGCGACTTGGTTCGCGTAAAAGTAGCGGGCGTTAATATGGACCTGCTACAAATCGACTTTGATCTTAAAGCTAAGCTACAAGCAAGCCAAATGAATCAAACCAAACGCGATCAGCCAAAGAACAATTCGTCTGGTAAGAGCTCTGCTAACAAAACTTCGGCGAATAAAACCCCTTCTAAAAGAAGCAGCAGCCGTGGTAAAGGCACCAGCAAAAAAAGCTAATGCTGCCTAAATGTTAAGATTAAAAAAAAGACTAACGTTATCGTTAGTCTTTTTTTTGTATTCGTTAAAGGGCGATTAATTAGATGCTGTTATTAAGACGCCACTTATTTCAGCCTTAAAATTCTAAACAATAATAACTCTAAGGTTTAAAGCTCCTATTGCGTATTAGCGATTTGCTCGCTGCGTTGTTGACTGACCTGCTCCGCTTGTTCTATCTGCGTGCTTGCTTTATCAAGAATAGCTTTTGGCTGCTGCCCTAATGGCTGACTTGCGATATCTGAAGTATTACCCTCAGCTACGTTAATGTCAGTTTGTTCTGCGACACTACTAGCGGCTAACGCTTCTCTATTTTTTTCACGTTGGCTGCCGCTGATCATATTAAACCCTGCGAGAATAACGATACCAGCCAAAGCAAAAATAATCAGATGTTTGATTTGCATAAAAAATATCTCGTCTATGTCGATAAAAGGTAGATAGACGTTTCGTTGCATTTTTTATGCCGACTTTTATAGTTAGTAATCACTTTTTAATAGGTAATCTTCAACGCCACTCTTGTGGGCTATTCTTGCGGACTGTTGTTACTTAATAAGTCGGTTTCATCTGAATTTTCGGCAATTTCTTGCTCAACTTTTTCCATTAGTTTCTGGTCAGGACGCGCATCGAGTACTTCGTCGGCATTGCGACCTTGTAAGATATGCTTGGCCCGCGCCTTCGCTTGTTTCTTATCTTTATCTTCAATGCTAGTGTCAGTGGGAGAAGATTCATCAAACGCTTTATCAGTTGCAGAAATGTGCGGCGTTACCGTCGTTTCCGCTGGGGATTTACCGTTCGTTTGACTGCTTTGGAAATGCTCAAAGGCTTTTTCTAGCTTATGGTTAAGGCGCAACTGATAAATGGGCTCGGGTAAAGTAAAACCTTCATCTTCTAAGGCATGCTTGGTTTCGCGAATGGCAATACTGCGGGCTTTGGAAAAATCTGCCTCCAATTGATTGACCCATACTTGGAACTGTAAAACGATATTTGACTCGCCGACTTCTTTGATAACCGCCGTGACTTTTGGCTTATCTAAGGCAAATCCCAACTGACAGATGGCATCGATACCTACCTTGATCGCAGCGAGCGGATCATCATTGGCATCTACGCCTAATTCAAAAGTAAAACGGCGCTCGGGGTTTTTGGTGTAATTTAAAATCGTCGCTTTAAAGACTTCGGCATTGGGGATACGTAACTGGTTACCATCTAAAGTCATCAAAATCGTCGCGCGTGAGGTTAGGCGTACCACGATGCCTTCTTGATTGTTAATCAAAATATGATCGCGGGCGCGAAACGGTTGGCGGATACTGAGCATGAGCGAGGCAATATAGTTCTCTATCGTGTCTTTGACGGCAAAACCAACGGCGATACCGATCACACCTGCGCCCCCAAGCAGCGTGCCCAAGATAGTCTCGGCACCAATCAAACTTAACGCTAAGATAAGACCGAAAACGATAAAAATGACTTTAACGGTTTGGGCAAGCAACTCTGCGACAAAGGGATTTGGCGTAAGACGTTGCCACATTTTTTGCCGATTGGATAACCAACTGCCAAACCACGTCACCAAGGCAAATAAAACAATCCCTACAAGTAGTAGCGGCAACGCTTTGACTAGGTTTTTGGTTTGCGCTTTGAGGCTCTGATAAACGGTCGAGACATTATCTTGAACATCAAGGGTGCGATTGATTCTATCCTCTACTGTCACTACGTCGGTTAAGCGATTGGTTAGATTAATCGCTTGCTGCGCTTTTTTCTCGTTAGGCGTCTCACCGGTTAAGGTCACAACCCCTTGGTTGACGCTGACATTTACTGCTTGTAAGCCGTCAATTTCTGAAAAAATGCCACTGATACGTTGCTGGATATCGTTGTCTTTTAACGGCGTTGGCGTGGTTTCGATTTGGGCATTATTGGTACTTTCACCGCTGATAACCGGCGGTTTTTCAACTGGCGCGGGCTCAGTATCAGAAGTACTTGGCGTAGCAGGACTAATAGTGATGGCACTATTTAGACTATTATTTGGCTCATTGGCAGGTGGGGCGTTAATAGCTGGCGCGTTAGGCGTCTGAGCGCTGGTCTCACTGTCAGCTGTACTATCTTCAGCAGCCTCATTATTGGGTACAATATTTTCACTTGTGCTGCTGTCTGTAGCCGCATAAGTTGGCATGCTTAAAAGAACGCTTAAAAAGATACTTAATAGCAACAATAGCTGAGCACAGGCCTTTGTTATGATGCGTAACTGGCTTAGCTTGCTGCATCTGCGTAGCCTACGCAATTCAGGCTGGTCAACATACGCTGCCATAAGTATCCCTTTATTATTCTAGCTTTATATCACATTTTCAATAACGCTCTCTGGATATGGCGACTAAAAACTATTTACCATCTAGATAAAGCTGCGCTTCACCCAAGTCTAAGGTGCCTTCGTAAATCGCGCGCCCAGTGATAATTCCTTCAATACAATCACCATAAGGTTTGAGCAATTCGATGTCTTTCATATCGGTGACGCCGCCTGAGGCAATCACTGGTAAGCCGCCTTCACGTGCTAAATTGACGGTCTGCTCGACATTAACGCCTTGCATCATACCATCACGAGCGATATCGGTATAAACGATTGACGATACCCCAACATCAGCGAAACGCTTGGCAAGCTCGGTGGCTTTAGTATCGGTCACATTTGCCCAACCATGCGTGGCAACCATGCCATCTTTGGCATCGATACCAACAATAATGTGTCCAGCAAACTCACGGCAAGCTTCGGTCACAAAGTCAGGATCTTCCACAGCTTTAGTACCAATAATAATGTAGGTCAAACCTGCGCTAATATACTGCTCGATGGTTTTCATATTGCGCACACCGCCGCCCAATTGAATCGGCAGCTTGGGGAAAGCTTTGGCAATGTCATTGACCACTTGTTTGTGTACTGGGATGCCATCAAATGCGCCATTTAAATCGACTAAATGCAAGCGACGCGCGCCTTCATTGACCCAACGCGCCGCCATAGCGACTGGATCATCAGAAAATACCGTATCGTCTTCCATACGACCTTGTTTTAAACGCACACATTTACCATCTTTTAAATCGATAGCGGGGATAATGACAGGGACAGCACACATACAGCATTCCTTATAAAGCGATATCAGCGATTAAAAATAGTTGAATAATAACAATATGAATAAGAAAAATTTAAAAGTGAAAAAAGTATACAAGCCCTCAAAGCTCATAGGGCAAATAAATAAAAGCTATTTAGCATAACAAAATGAACTACCCACTACCTTTGAAATAGAGGTTTCTTAGGTAACGCTCTTACTTGACACGGTGTTCTGTATCAGCGGTTAAGCGAATCAACTAAGCTAACCCTGTCGCACCGACAGTTTTTGATTGTTTAGCCAGTAACAATCCTTGATGTAAGATATTGATACTGGCGTTAATGTCTCGATCATTTTGCTGCAAGCAACTTGGGCAATCCCATGTTCTGACCGATAGCGGTAATTCAGCTTTATTCAGTAGATGATCGCAGTTTGAGCAAGTCTTAGACGATGGATACCATCGGTCTATTTTGACAAGCGCTTTGCCGTACCAGTCTGCTTTATAGGTCAGCATGG
>NZ_PJBX01000157.1:0-10192 GCF_002836335.1 Psychrobacter sp. Sarcosine-02u-2
TATTTATAAATCGTAGCAAATTTTATGACGCCTGCTATAGACGCGTAGCAAACTTGCACTTAACGTATTTACAATCCTACTGCCTATTGTTACTTTTTCTGTCTAGGTTTTCACTTGCCAACATTATTATACTTATGCCTAACGATAGATAGTTGCGGTAGAGTTTTATCGTTTTGGTAGATCAGTTTTGGTAGATAGGCATGACGAGCTTTTAATCAGTTAACCTTTTTTAATAAAAAACTATCTTTACCGCGACCGTTTTCATTTTAATATTGTTTAATTTTTTTATATTTACAGCGAGGACGTTTTATGAAGAAGCTATTTACCACCACCATCATGGCGGCATCTTTGTCGGCATTGACCCTGAGCGGTTGCTCTAGTACCACTAGCACGGGCGCTGTAGGCGTTGACCGTCAGCAGCTACTTTTGGTTTCTAGTGAACAAGTACAGCAACTATCAGCGCAAAGCTACAATAAAAATATCCAAGAAGCACGTGCACGCGGTTTGCTTGACACCAATAAGGCCCAGCTCAATCGTTTAAAAAACATCTCTAACCGTTTGATTGGTCAAGTGGGCGTCTATCGTCCTGACGCAGCGAAATGGAAGTGGGAAGTTCACACCATTAAATCTAACGATTTGAACGCGTTTGTGATGCCAGGTGGTAAGATTATGTTTTACACCGGTATCATTGATCGCTTAAACCTTAGCGATGACGAAATCGCCGCTATTATGGGTCATGAGATGTCTCATGCCCTACGTGAGCACTCACGTGAGCGCTTATCGCGTCAATATGCCACGCAAACGGGCATTGGTGTCGCAGCCAGTATTTTTGGTCTATCGCAAGGTCAGGCTGAGCTTGCTAACGTTGCAGGAGACTTAGGTTTAAGCCGTCCGCACAGTCGCACGCAAGAAGCAGAAGCTGACCAAATCGGTCTTGAGCTGATGGCACGTGCAGGTTACAACCCACAAGCTGCGATTACCTTGTGGCAAAAAATGCAACGCGCCAGCCAAGGTGAGCCACCACAATTTTTGAGTACTCACCCAACCAGCAGCAACCGTATTGCGCAATTGCAGTCATTGATGCCTAAGGTAATGCCGTTATATCAAAAAGCACGTCGTTAAAATTTAATAGCAAATGGTATTCATATTAAATAGCAATAGACGACAATAATAGACGATAAAAGCAGAGCGTAATAAGGTTGCGCTCTGCTTTTTTGTGCGTATCACTAATACGTTTTTCACTGGTACAGAAGGCTTTGTTGAGCCTTGCAGTATAACTAACAGGGTCTGCTATAATAAGTACCATCAGCCAATTAAAAGGCCAAGTATTAAAATGACGAGGATAACTATGACAACAAATACGCCGACTGCAGACGCCCTAAATAATGAACTACAAGCCCTGCAAGCACAGCATATTGAACTGGTGAATGAATCAATGAACCATGCCGGTTATTTTGACGGTAAAGAAAGTCACTTTAAACTGACCATTGTCAGCGATGCCTTTGAAGGCAAACGCTTGGTGGCGCGTCATCAGCTCGTGTACAATCTAGCAAATTCACTTTTGACCTCACAAGGTGGCCAAATCCACGCTTTGGCTATCCATGCTTATACGTCAACAGAATGGCAAGGCCAAAGCCCTGACAGCCCATTATGCGCAGGGCAAAATAAAGGTTAGTCTCAAAAATTAGTCTTAACGCTATTCCCAAATAACATAGATAAGCTGGCAAACGGCACCTTTAAAGGAAACCCTATCCAATGAAACATCTACATATGCTCATGGCCGTCTTGTTGATTGCGCTGTTTTTATACCAAAGCTATGTGGTATTAAGCGCAAACAAAAAGCCACCATTTGCGGTAAAAATATCGACCCATATTCTCTATGCCGTCATTATTATTTCAGGGGCTGGCATGCTGGTACAACTTATGAGTGTCAATGCGCCAGTACAGTGGGTATTTGCTAAAGTTATCTTGCTGGTAGCAGCACTCAGTGCCAGTATTAAAGCCTTTAATGACAAAGCCACGCCTAGTCAAAGAAAAACCGGTATTCTGATCACGGGTATTGCCTATGTTGGCATCTTGGTACTCGCCTTTACCAAGCCGGGCAATTTATTTTAGGAGTCGTTAAAAGTTATATTTTTCAATATCTTAATCGCTATTTTTTTGCTATCTTAAATAAATATAAACCTCTCAACGTCGCCTTATGGAGCTATTATGAAAACTCTTACTGCAGCAACACTACTCGCCACAGCTGGCGTTTTTGCTCTCTCGGGCTGCGCCTCAACAGGTAACATTACGCCGCAATACGTGCCACCGAGCACTTATCAAAGCTATGACTGCCAAGCACTGAGCCAAGAATATAACCGTGTCAATCGCTATGTCAATGCAGCACGCAATGAGCAATCGACCATAGCTGCCTCAGGTGTCGGCGTTGGGGTTTCCGCCGGACGTTGGGGTATCTCGCCTAATATCAGCTTTGGCGTGGGTAAAAGTAACAATACCAAAGCCCGTGATGCCAAATTATCGCGACTTTATGGTGAGCGTGATGCCATTATCCAATCTGCTCGTATCCAGCACTGTAGCTTTGCCAATGGTATTAAGATTTATGGTGAGTAATCATTAATACCTGTTTCATAGTTTTGAAAGTCTCTTACAAAAAAAGCCAATACGCGATAAGCATATTGGCTTTTTTATGTTTAATCATGACGAGCAGTAACTCAGTCTGAGATTAAGAATTTAAGCTTCTTACCCACTGTACGATTTGATCGCTTGGTAAGGCTCCAGACTGGCGCGCGATTTCTTTGCCGTTTTTGAAGGCCACCATCGTCGGCAAGCTACGAATATTATAAGGTGCCGCCGCTTGCTCATATTTATCGGTTTGTATTTTAGCAAACACCACTTGTGGCAGCTGACTGGCTGCGACTTTAAACTGCGGAGCCATCATTAGACACGGCTGACACCAGCTCGCCCAAAAATCAACGATGGTCAATACCTCATTTTTTTGAATGACTTTGCTAACCGTCTGGGCATTGAGTTCATGTGGAGTGGCCGTTAATAATGGCTGACCACATTTGCCACAGTTTGGTGCGGCATTAAGGCGCGCTGCAGGTACCCGATTGGTGGCACTGCAATGCGGACAGACTAGATGAGAGTTTTGCTCACTCATGATACAACTCCTTTAAAAATAACAGTGGCGGGCGTCTTAGTAACGCTCTCATAAATAGACTAGCATCAAGATAACCGTTGCACGTATTGTGATTGCGTAACGCTTTGCGTATTTTTTACCTGTTAATTACTTATCAATCTTGGATGAATAAATCAATCGCCTGACTGCTTAAAGCGCATTAAGTGGCACTTTTAGATAACGGGTGCCATTGTCTTCGGGTTCTGGAAAATGTCCGGCATCGATATTGAGTTGTACTGACGGGATAATGAGCCGCGGCATCTCTAGCGTGGCATCGCGGCGCTCGCGCATCTCGACAAACTCCGCTTCATTGATACCCTCTTTGACATGGATATTACCAAGCTTTTGCGCGGCTACCGTCGTGGTTGGACAATGCTTGCGACCTTGACTCGGATAGTCATGGCACAGATACATGATGGTTTCGTCAGGCAGTGCGAGCAATTTTTGGATAGACTGATACAGGGTTTTGGCGTCGCCTCCGGGGAAGTCGCAGCGCGCTGTACCAACATCGGGAGCAAATAGCGTATCACCGACAAAGACCACGGTTTTTTCATCATCAGCGGCAAGATACGCCATATCCGCGCGGGTGTGACCAGGCACATACATAGCAGTAATCGTAATACCGCCAAGCGTCAAGGTCTCGCCTTCATCGGTCAAGATATCAAACTGGCTGGCATCGGTACGAAAACTGCTATCAAAGTTAAAGATTTGCTTAAATATTTTTTGCACTTCGGTGATATGTTGCCCGATGACCAACTTACCGCCAAGCTCATCTTTTACATGGATAGCAGCAGATATATGGTCGGCATGAGCATGGGTTTCTATAATATAAACCAGCGTCCAGCCCTGCTCTCGAACGAACGCTATTACTTCATCTACACTCACGGTATCCGTATGTCCGGATTTAGCATCAAAATCCAGTACAGGATCGATGATGGCACACACTTGATGCTGCACGTCCGCGAGTACATGGGTGTAAGTTTCCGTGTCGCTATGTAAGAAAGAATGAACTTGCATGGCTACCTCTTTACTTGTATATGAATGTTTTAATTTTTAAGGTATTGTTCCGTATAATAGGCGCTTATTTATGGCATTTGCTGCTGATTTATAGTATCTATCCCTAGTGTTGCCTATATTTCCTATGCATCTACCTATCAATACCAGCACTATAGCAATCATTATACATTTTATCAATTTATATAATGTAAATAATGATAACTTGCTATAAGTCGCGATATCATTGATAATTAACTATATATATATCCATAACTTATCTATAAACTCTGCTTTTTCTATTTATATCTTTTATAAGGAGCTCGCTCTGACTACTTCAACTTCAGCATTGAGCACAACCACCACCCCCACTGGCACGCCTGCATCTGCTAACATCGCAGACTTTGCGCCCAAAGACCTTGCTGAGCAAATGCAACAAGCCTCCATGCAAGCCAGCCAGTTATTAAAATCGCTCTCACATCCTGACCGCTTATTACTTTTGTGTCAATTGACCCAAGGCGAGTACTGTGTCAGTGAGCTTGAGGACTTGGTCGGTGTCGGTCAGCCAAGTTTATCGCAGCAGCTAGGTATTTTGCGTAAAGACGAGCTGGTGACGACTCGCCGTGAAGGTAAGCAAATCTACTATAGTATCGCAAGCGACGATGCTTTATCGGTATTGCAGTTATTGTATGAACGCTTTTGTGCCAAAACAGACGCCTAACTGCGCGTTTGGTTTTTAACCATTTTTAACTTTCTTTATCGTGATGACATATCGCTATGCCTTCTATCGTCGCTCGTCTGATTCCTGCTTGGTTACGTCAGTATCATCTGTCTGCCCTGCCGACTGACATCATCGCAGGCTTAGTCGTTGGCGTGCTTGTCATTCCGCAAAGCCTAGGCTATGCGGTGCTAGCAGGGTTGCCGCCGGTCTATGGACTCTATGCGGCTATCGTACCCGTGCTGGTATATGCGTGGATAGGCTCGAGCAATGTCCAAGCCGTAGGGCCTGTCGCCATTACAGCGATTATGACAGCCAGTAGTTTGCATCCTTATGGCAATGATGGCACGCAGCAATATATATTGATGGCCAGTTTATTATCATTGATGGTTGGCACGATGTTATGGCTGGCGGGAAGGCTGAAGCTTGGCTGGATTATGCAGTTTATCAGTCGCGGCGTATCGGCAGGCTTTATCAGTGGCGCGGCGGTATTGATTTTTGTCAGTCAGCTTAAGTATCTGACGGGGATTCCTATTGCAGGCAATGGCCTTATCGGTTATTTATCGAGTATGCGGATGTATGGCCACCAGCTGCATCCGCTAACCTTGATCATCGGCGTGATTGCATTTACGCTATTATTTGCTAATCGCTATGCGAGCAAATGGGTCTGGCGCTCTTGGTTGTCAGCCTCTTATGCCAAATGGGCTGAACGTCTATTTCCGCTTATCTTGCTTGGTCTTGCCATTGTATTAAGTATGAGTTTGCATTGGACAACGCATGGCGTAGCGACGATTGGTGATATTCCGCAAGGGCTGCCCAGCTTTACCCTACCGTACTTGCCAGATTTTCATGAAGCGCTCAATCTATTACCGAGCGCAGGTTTAATGGCGTTGATTATCTTTGTCTCAAGTAGCTCAGTAGCCAGCAACTATGCACGCCTGCGCGGTGAAAGCTTTGATGCCAATCGTGAGTTAACCGGACTGGGTCTGGCCAATATGGCGGGCGGCTTTTTTCAAAGCTTTACCATCGCTGGCGGCTTTTCACGTACGGCGATTAATGCCGACTCAGGCGCCAAAACGCCAGTCGCAAGTCTGGTAACCGTGCTGGTTATGATTGCTGCGTTGATCGCTTTTGGTCATTTATTAGCGACTCTGCCCTACGCTCTCTTGGGCGCGACTATTATGACGTCAATTATCGGTCTCATTGATATGGCGACTTTAAAGTCAGCATGGCAACGCGACCGCTTAGATGCGGCGAGCTTTCTGGCGGCATTTATCGGGGTGCTTATATTTGGGTTAAATACGGGCTTAGTCATCGGTTTGATGGTGTCGTTTGCTAGCCTCATTTGGCAGTCGAGTAAACCACATGTCGCTGTCGTCGGACAGCTAGCGGGTACAGGACATTTTCGCAATATCAATCGTCATGATGTGGTAACCTTTAGCAATTTATTGATGCTGCGTATCGATGAGAGCTTGTTTTTTGGTAATAGTGAATCCGTGCATCGCAGCGTCATACAAGCGACGCGGCAGTACCCCGAGGCGCATGAGGTTATCCTGATTATGTCAGCGGTCAATCATATTGACTTGACCGGACAAGAGATGCTTATCAGCCTCAATCAAGAATTATTGAACCAAAAAAAGCACTTAAGCTTTAGCTTTATTAAGGGACCGGTGATGGATATTATCGAGCATACACCGGTCATAACCCATCTATCAGGGCAGGTTTATTTAAGCACCATGGATGCGGTCAATGCGCTAAAAGATAATTAGCTTATAGCTGACCAATTTTTCGCTTAAATTAATCCTGACAGAAAGTGCTTTTGAGGAAACATCAGTGACAAAATATAGCTATGATGACCACTGTGTTATGCTAGATTGTAATAAGCCTTTAAAATTTACAGAATCTAGAAATAGACAAAACCTTACGCCATTTAATATACGCGACCGAAAAACTTATGACCGATGATTTAACCATTTATAAGCAAATTTACCCAAGCCAATGCGTCAAGATTGCCGAGCTTGGCTACCGCTCTGTGCTCAATATTCGACCTGACGCTGAAACAGAGACGCAGCCTAATAGCTGTGACTTTACCAGTGCAACGGCAAAGGCCAACCTTACCTATCAGCATTTACCATTTGATGATGAGCGTTTAAGCATGGCGACTGTCGAGCAGTTTGCAGCCTTTTATCGCAGCATGCCCAAACCCATCCTGATGTTTTGCGGCACGGGTGCACGCGCCAAATTGCTCTATCAAAGCGCACTGATGCAAGGTTTGCTATAGAAAGCAGGTAGGCTTTATTGAAATATTTTAATCTAAGCGCAAAATTTTCGTTTTTACGCTAAAAAATAAAAAGGAGCTTTTATGAGCCATGAAGTGAGTATTACCGGACAAATCACCCCTGATCAAGTACCTATGATTGCTGAAAATGGTTTTAAGACCATTATTAATAACCGTCCAGATGGTGAAGAACCAAACCAACCAACCAGTGCTGAGATTGAAGCCGCGGCTAAACAAGCAGGTCTTTCTTATAAAGAAGTGTCTTTTGCCGGTAGCGAGCTCAATCAAAACCATGTTGAAGAATTTGCTGACTTTTTTAACCAAGCTGAGCAGCCTATACTGATTTTTTGCCGTACCGGCAACCGCTCCACGGGTATTTATGAAGCGGCAAAACGTATGGATTTGTTAGACGATTGATAATGCCCTGAATAAAACTGTTGTTGCTCAAAAAACAAAACCCCTAAAACCTTAGTAGATTTTAGGGGTTTAAAACTCTAGTGGAAGCTAAAACAACATTTTACTGCATCACTAAGTATTCAAACGCTGATAATGCTGCTTTTGAACCTTCGCCCATGGCAATGTTAATCTGCTTAAATGGCACAGTCGTTACATCACCACAAGCAAAGATACCTTTGCGGTCGGTGCGGCAACGCTCGTCAATCTCAATCTCGCCAAAGCGGTTTAGATCCACAAAGCCTTTGACAAACTCAGTATTTGGCACCAAACCAATTTGGACAAACACCGCTGACGTATCCAGCTCTTTGGTTTCATTGCTGCTACGATCTTGATAAACAAGCGAAGTCACTTTACCATCTTGCGCTTTAATCTCTTGCGTTGCAGCACTGGTAATGATATCAATATTACTCTTTTCTTTGGCTTTATTAATCAGTACTTGGTCAGCCTTTAAATCATCGGCAAATTCAAGGACGGTTACGTGTTTAACAATACCTGCCAAATCTAGCGCTGCCTCGATACCTGAGTTACCACCGCCAACGACCGCAATATCCTTACCTTTAAAGAATGGACCATCACAGTGCGCACAGTAGGCTACGCCTTGACCCACGTTTTCATCTTCACCCGGCACACCAAGCTTACGCCACTGGGCACCGGTCGCTAAGATAATACTGCGCGTCTCAAACGTTTCCCCAGTGTTGAGATGAATACGGTAGTTTTCTTCTTTAGTTTCACTGATTTCTTTGACGCTGACATGCTCTTTGAGCGTAATGTCATATTCGTGCAAATGTTTCTCAAAGTTCGCTGATAGCTCACTACCAGTTGTTAAAGGCACAGAGATTAAGTTCTCGATATCTTGCGTGTCTTTCACTTGTCCACCGATTCGGTCGGCGACCATAGTAACTTTTAAGCCTTTACGCGCGGTATAAATCGCCGCCGCCACACCAGCAGGGCCTGCACCGATAATCGTTACGTCCTGCTGCTCTAACTGCTCAGCGTCATCAGCCACTTCGCTCAACAAATCAGGGAACTGCTCTTGTAACTTCTCAATCAATTTAGCGGTATCGATTTTACCATTGGCAAACGGTTTACCATTTAAGAATACCGCAGGTACACCTTGGATATTATTGGCATCGACTTGCTCTTGAAACAAGGCACCATCAATCATCTCATTACTGATGTCATCGTTGAGCAGCGCAAATTGGTTCAGCGCTTGCACCACATCCGGACAGCTGTGGCAAGACAGCGAGACATAAGTCTGAAACTGTAGCGGCTTATTAAAACGCTTAATCAGTTTTTGAATACCTTCATCCAGTTTTAGCGTATGGCCGCCCGCTTGTAAAATCGCCAAAATCAGCGAGGTAAATTCATGGCCTCCAGGGATCCCACTAAAAACGATACCCGTATCAGTCAATGCATTATCAATATGACTGACGACTTTAAAACTAATCGGACTTGGTAAGCTGTCATCGGTTGCTGTTGCATCAAAATTAATCTTATCTGTGGTGCCAGCGATTTTAGTTAAAAAATCAATCAGCTCAGCACGTTTGCTATGTTCGCCGCTACCCAATACAAAGGTAATGGGGCGGGTCATATTTTCACTATAGCTTTTGACTGCGTCTAATAAACCTTGATCTATCATGTTTGTTCCTCATTATTATCAGATATGTAACGTCAGCTATATCGCTGCACATTTAAATAGGGCTTGGTGACAAGCTAAGTAACTGATTTAAAAAGCCATAAATACTTGGCTTACCACCTTTGATACGTCTATTATCAAGGCTTTGGACGTACCACGCAAGCCGATAAACTCAAACTTTATGTTTAATAAAACAAATCATAAATAGAAATTACTATTTAATTTTAAAACTATCAATAAAAGAAAATCCATGACAGTCATGGTATCTGGTAAATTTTTTCGCTACAATCAGATGAGGCGAATAAGAAACACTCTTATTTACCGGTCGGCAGATTGACTGCTAGTTGTCGTTAGCAAATGCCCTTTCTGCTGCGCATAAGCCTGTTCAAAACTGAGCTGAATTGCGATTTGGCTTGGTAAGAATGAAGTCTCACAATCATATCAATCCATCAGAGCACTCTTAACTAAAATGCGCTATGGCTTTACTAAGCCTGCGCTTCATAACAAGGATGACAACATGAGAAAGACTGATACATGGCAAGACAACAGAGATATTATTTGCGAACTTAAGCAAAAAGACAGCTACTTTGCGAGCATTTTTGATGAGCATACCAAGCTTGATCAGCAAATCAACCAGCTCGATAAGGATTTGGTGACGCACGCCAGCTGTGACGAAGAAATAGAAAAAATGAAAAAGCGCAAGCTGCACTTAAAAGATGAGATTTATAAAATAATCGATAAAAATAAACTCAATTCTGCGGTATAAACGCTTTAGTTTATAACGCTACCTGATTCAATAACGGCTTGGTTCGATAAGCAAGTAAGCATCGAACCAAGCCGTTATTTTTTGTCGCAATTTTAATTGTACTTAGATCAATATAAGTCAATAAACGCTCGATGAGCATTGGCCAAATTAACCATTTACTTACT
>NZ_PJBX01000001.1:0-9806 GCF_002836335.1 Psychrobacter sp. Sarcosine-02u-2
TTTGGTATTAATGCCTAAAAACTTTTTTAAACTAATCCTCTATTAAGATAACAGCGTTATTGTCAAAAATAAATAATCACGCTTTGTCCAAACTTACAGAATTTAAGTCATTTTCTTAAAAAAATATCATAAAAAAAGCAACCTGATGAATGGTTGCTTTTTTTTAACGTCTAAACAGTATTTTTATTGTTTTAACAAACAAAGGAATCAATACTTATCGATTATCTTTATGGTATCAAGCTGGCTGATAAATCAGTTTACTCAATAATCACTAAGATTAGATAGCTTCGATTTGCTCAGCTTGTGGGCCTTTTTTGCCATCACCTAAGATGAAAGACACTTTTTGGCCTTCGGCTAGAGTTTTGAAACCGTTACCTTGGATAGCGCTGTAGTGAGCGAATACGTCTTGTCCGCCATTGTCTTGAGCGATAAAACCAAAACCTTTAGCTTCATTAAACCACTTTACAGTGCCTTCAACTTTCTCTGACATAAATTTTCCTAACTCTTTAACTGTTGGCGAGACGTGTGTCATCACCGATTAATTGATATATACTCAAGTATTTTTTGCTAAGCGCATCGGCTTAAACCCTTGATTTATCTAGAAGATAACCTAAAGCTCTTGCCTAAAATCCTACGAGTACAAACTGATTATAGCAGCTTTTCTAAACTGCAACAGGTTAAATTATTTTTTTTTGTAAAAAACCGCGGCTTTCTGTCAGCTTTATCATCAAATAAAGATGTATTATTTAAATAGTTGATTTTAATAAGTATTTTATAGCATCCAAGCTAAAACAATTGATTTGCCATGCATTTAATAGCACAACAACCAAAAACATCATTCCAGCGCTAAAACATTATTATGCAGGTAGCGGTAACCAGGGCGATAATAAAACCAGTAGACACAAGGCAAAAAATATCAAAGAAAAGGATTGGCTATAGGCGATATATTTAGCTGGCACCACCAAATCCTTCGGTGAGTCTGGTATGCCTTTGCGCTTGAGCAGACGCGTACCATATATCCAGCCGTAGATGGTATAGATGCTATAAGCGACTGGCACGGCAATGGCCAACGGCGCCAAATCAATGACGTACAACGCCAGAGTAGAGACAAAGAACCAAGCGGTATCAAGTAAAGAGCTGATGCGAAAGAACTTAGATTGCGGCAGCTTACCTTGGTTGCGCTTGAGCATCTCGCCTTCTATCCAAATCAATACTGCTACCACAGCGCTCAGAGTAATGTAGATAAATTGCGGCGTCAGCCAGTTAGGACTTGGTATTTGCACAACAGACAACCTGTAATCAAGAAAGAATAAGAATAAAAAATCAAGCGCTCAGATCATTCTTTAGCGTTTGGTTTTAGTATTTTTTTAAATAAAATAAGCAAGTCTGCTTATATGAGGCAGTAATAAAGAGTTTTCAACCACTAACAAGTGATTACGGTGGCAACTTTCTCTAGATTATTGAATTGCTAGCCATTAAAAAACCCATGCTATCGAGTGATAACATGGGTTTTGATTTTTAGATAACTAAAATGATAGAGATTTGATTATTGCTTAATTGCTTAACCATTCACTAATAAATTAGTTTTTGTCTTTATCGATGATTTTATTGCCACCAATCCAAGGCATCATGCCGCGCAATTTCGCACCAGTCACTTCGATTTGGTGCTCAGCGTTGTTACGACGACGGGCAGTCATTGAAGGATAGTTGGTTGCGCCTTCACTGATGAACATTTTTGCGTATTCACCAGATTGGATGCGTTTTAGCGCATTACGCATCGCTTCACGTGACTGTTCGTTGATCACTTCTGGACCAGTCACGTATTCGCCGTACTCAGCGTTGTTGCTGATTGAATAGTTCATATCAGCGATACCGCCTTCATACATGAGGTCAACGATAAGCTTTAGCTCATGTAAGCACTCAAAGTAAGCCATTTCAGGAGCATAGCCGGCTTCAGTTAGGGTTTCAAAGCCCATTTTTACCAGCTCAACCGCGCCGCCACAAAGTACCGCTTGCTCACCAAATAGGTCGGTTTCGGTTTCATCTTTAAAGGTCGTTTCGATGATGCCTGAACGACCACCACCAACACCAGCAGCATAAGACAAGGCTAACTGCTTAGCTTGACCAGACGCATCTTGATAGATAGCGATTAAATCTGGGATACCGCCACCTTTGGTAAATTCTGAACGTACGGTATGACCTGGTGCCTTAGGCGCCACCATAATAACGTCAAGGTCGCTACGTGGCTCTACTTGGTTGTAATGGATCGCAAAACCATGAGCGAAAGCAAGGGTGGCACCTTCTTTGATGTTTGGTTCAATCACATCGCTATAAAGCTGTTTTTGGAACTCATCAGGGGTCAAAATCATCACGACGTCAGCCGCTTTTACCGCTTCTTCTACTTCAGCAACTTTTAAACCCGCGTTTTCCGCTTTTTTCCATGAGCTAGAATTGGCACGTAGACCAACGGTGACATCGACGTCTGAGTCTTGTAAATTCAACGCGTGTGCATGGCCTTGTGAACCGTAACCAATAATGGCAACTTTTTTGCCTTGGATGATTGATAGGTCACAGTCTTTGTCATAATAAACGTTCATAAATAGAGTCCTTTTCCTAAAACATGGCTGGCCATGGATAATAAGCGCTTCTGCTCTAACCGAAACTCTAAAGTATTGGCTAAAATGAGCGCGCTGTTGATAATAAATTAAGATTTTTAATAACGATTATAAAATTACAAGCTTAGGGTTTTTTCGCCACGTGCAATACCAATCACACCCGAACGCACCACTTCCATAATGCGCTCGCGACCAATCACATCGATAAAGCCGTCAAGCTTGGCTTTATCACCAACGATTTGAATGGTGTATAGGTTAGAATTGACATCAACGATTTGAGCGCGGAAAATATCAGCACTGCGTTTAATCTCTTCACGTACACCGCCCGACGCTCGTACTTTAATAAGCATGAGCTCACGCTCGACGTGCACATTGTCTGTTAGATTGAGCACTTTAACCACTTCAATCAATTTATGCAATTGCTTGGTGATTTGCTCGATTCTTTCAGGCGAGGTAATGGTAGTGACCGTCAGACGTGAGATACTTGGATCATCAGTAGGGGCGACGTTTAGCGTCTCGATGTTATAGCCGCGTTGGGAGAACAAGCCGACTAACCGCGACAACGAACCCGCTTCGTTTTCCATCAATACCGAAATCAGATGTTGTTGTTGCATTAGGTACGCTCCCCTTTTGTTAACCACATATCACGCATCGCTTGCCCAGCGACTTGCATCGGATAAACATGCTCATTACGATCGACATAAACGTCGATAAATACCAATTTATCAGTCATAGCCATAGCTTCAGCCAATTGTGCTTCCATAGTCGCAGGATCGGTAATCTTAATACCGACATGACCATAGCTTTCAGCCAATTTGACAAAGTCTGGTAGTGAGTTCATATAAGACTGCGCATGACGGCCTTCATACAGCATGTCTTGCCATTGTTTAACCATACCCAACTGTGCATTGTTTAGGTTCAAAATCTTGACTGGCAAGTTATATTGTAGGCAAGTCGATAGCTCTTGAATATTCATCTGAATAGAGCCTTCACCGGTAATACACACCACGTCACGCTCAGGATTGGCAAGTTTTGCCGCCATCGCATAAGGCAAGCCTACACCCATGGTGCCCAAACCGCCGGAGTTCAACCATTGACCAGGCTCATTATAAGTATAATAAAGCGCGGCAAACATCTGATGCTGACCGACGTCACTGGTGATAATGGCGTTACTATTGGTTACTTTATCCAAAGCCTGCACCACCGCTTGTGGCTTAATACCATTATCGGTATTAGTGTCATAACGTAGGCCATGACGCGTACGCCATTCATTAATTTGTGACCACCAATCTAACAAGGCATGCTGCTCAAGCTCTTTATCATCACCGATGATTTCTAACATATCGGTCAAGACTGCTTTAACATCGCCAACGATTGGAATATGGGCATTAATGGTTTTTGAAATGGATGCCGGATCAATATCGATATGAATAATCGTCGCATTCGGACAGAATTTTTTGACATTATTGGTCACGCGGTCATCAAAACGTGCACCGATTGCCAAGATGACATCAGCGTGATGCATACTCATATTGGCTTCATAGGTGCCATGCATCCCAAGCATGCCTAAGAACTGACTATCAGAACCTGGGAAAGTACCCAAACCCATTAAGGTATTGGTAACTGGTAAGTTTAAGCGATGAGCAAGCTCAGTCAACTCTTTACTGGCTTTACTCCAAATGACCCCGCCGCCTGCATAAATAACAGGACGCTGTGCTGACAATAAAGTTTCAACGGCCTTTTTAATTTGACCGCTATGACCTTTTAGTGAGGGCTGATACGAGCGGATAAACACGTCTTTTGGATAAGCGTAGGCAAATTTTTCACTTGGCGCTGTCATATCTTTTGGTACGTCAATGACTACTGGGCCTGGACGTCCAGACTGAGCGATATGAAAGGCTTTTTTGACAATCATAGGGATTTCGCTAGCATGGCGCACTTGGAAGCTATGCTTGACGATAGGACGTGATACACCGACCATATCGGTTTCTTGGAAGGCATCTTCACCGATTAGGCTACTAGGTACCTGACCTGAAATAACCACCATCGGCACAGAATCCATAAACGCGGTGGCGATTGCCGTCACGGTATTGGTCGCACCTGGACCTGAGGTCGCGAGCACCACACCTGTCTGACCGGTCACGCGTGAATAAGCATCTGCCATGTGGCCGGCTGCTTGTTCATGACGCACTAAAATATGCTCAATATTTTCTTGTTGAAACAAGGCATCATAGATATGTAGAACGGCGCCGCCTGGATAGCCAAAAATATATTTGACCCCTTCGTCGGTCAGTGCCTGCACCAACATCTCAGCGCCAGACAACATCACAGGCTGCTCGCTACCTTCTGCAAGGCGTTGTTGCTTTTCTTCAAAATTTTTGGCGGCATTACCCGTTTGGGTATGTCCAGTCATATTCGGACTTTGCGTGGTTTGCGTCACTGTCATCACCTTTTTTTGTGGTAAGAATGGTCGCTCATTTATAAAAGAAAACACCGTTTTTACAAGGTTATTGGTCTTATAAAGAAGATTCGGGATTCTTATCCATATCAAGAATGTGTGCCCACTATATCCAAGTAATACTGTTATATAGAACAGCATCGCACTCAAACACAGCAATATATGTAGGGTCAGCTTTGTGGCAGGATTTTATCGACAGACAGTGACAAGATGCGAATGCATCTATAAAAGAGGCTTATTATTTTGAGAATACCAAGTTACGACAGTAATAAATAAAGGGAGGCAGGATATGAAACGACTCTCAATAATATTGGCACGCTATAGGATCGCTAAATCTTATAACTTATTTTATGAGTTGTTGTTAAAACTATACATTGCGCCCTATTGTTTATTACAGCCAAATCTTACGAACCACAGTAATAATAAGTTTATCTTAGTCATTGTAGACAGATAAGTCCGCAGACAATAAATATAGAATCTGATAATCATTGCGATAATGACCATCTACTTTATATTTTTGTCACAAAGAAAATAAAACTGAGCAAGCTACTGATAAGCAACCCGTAGTCCTTATTTTCAAGTGCCACGGCAATTTTATAAAAGCCGCTCACTGACCAATCAACTGCTATTATATTCGATGGTTTAAGCACCTTTGTCAAGAAAAACTTCTAAACCCTATCCCTAACTATTAGTTATTAAACATTATGCATTTATAAGTATTATTTGCTAAAATCAAACGCTAGTGTATTTACTTTGTTATCAAGACGATTAAATATTATCCTTAACTGGTATATACAGCCGTTCTTTACCCCTTAAGAGGTTTGTCATTATGGCAATCGTTACTATGACATCTGCGTCTACCATAAACACCACTATCAAACTGCTGATGAGTATCAGCGCGGCGTGTATGCTCATGCTGTCAATGCATGCCAGCCATGCCATTCAGGTTTATAAGTCTATCGGCGCACACGGTGAGGTGAAGTACAGCCAATACGCGCCGCAAAATGGTAGAAATATTGAAGTGATTGAGTTTCGTAGTGACGGTAGACAAAATAATGCCGGACAATTGGCAGGGAAAACTGAAGCCAATCAAGCCGCCCCGCAAAGTGCTGAAGAACAGCGCGTGGCTCAGCTAGAGGCGCGCATTAAAGAACAAGAAGCACAGGCTAATGCTCAGCGTTGCCAGTCATTACGCAATAATTTGACCAACCTAAATGTTGGTGGGCGTATCTACGAGATGGATGCCAATGGTAAACGTCAATATTTAGATGGCCGTGAAATTGAGCTAAAACGCGAGCGTGTACAGCAAGCCATCAATCAATATTGTAATGGTACCTAAGTCCTGTAATCTATCTTTAAACAATACTAACACTGCTATATTCAATGTTGGTAGGTGCGGTTGATAACTATTTATTAGACAGTTATCGACTGCACAATATGGCGGATAGCAGCGGGCATATCCTGCGCTTGTAAGCCTCGTTGGCCGATCAATAATGAGCGAGTATTATGAGCATGGCTAAGACTTTCTAAATTTTCTGTCTGTCCCGCTAAGCAGTCGCCTGCCAGACCATGAAGCAGAACCGCTTGGTGCAAACTACGCGCTTCTTCGGTTAAATCCTTTTGCGCTAGCAGACCTGCAATGACGCCAGATAACACATCACCCATGCCAGCGCTTGCCATTCCGGCATTACCGACACCACAAGCGTAAATTTGTCTTTCCTCAGCCTTTTGTTCTAGCACTAACGACCCTGCACCTTTTAACACCCAATCTCCGCCATAGATGTTGGCGCACTTTTTTATCGTAGCTAGCCTATCCTCTTCTACTTCACTGACCTCTTTATTCAACAATCTTGCCGCTTCACCACTATGCGGTGTTAGGCAAACTTGATGTTCGCTACTATACGCTTTTAGCTGTGTAACCAGTTTATGCTCGCCAGCCTGTAATGTTGCCAAATGATATAGGCCATCGGCATCAATCACTATTGGCTTGCTGTTTTCTACCGCCGTTTGGATATAATTTATAAATAACGCTTTTGCCTTATCATCACGGCCAAGTCCCATGCCAATAGCAATAACACTGGCTTCTTTGATAAGATTTTTTACGCCATCGGTATCATGTAAATTGATGGTCATCGCATCGGGCAGTGAGGTTAATAGCGCTCCATGAAATGCTTCATGACAGGCGACGGTAATTTTCCCCGCACCAGTCGCCATCGTACTTGAAGCCGAGAGGATAGCGGCACCGCCCATGCCCTGCGAGCCATCAACGCGATTACCGCCAATCACTAATACGTGGCCGTAACTGCCTTTATAACTGTTTTGACGGCGTGAATTTAATGGATAAGCCGCTGTCAGTAGCTTGGCAATTGGTTTAAATTCTTTACTATTCGTTTGATAAGGGATGAGCGGAATGTCAATCACTTGTCCGCTATAATCCATACCATCGTTGGTATGTAAACCAAATTTGCGCGCAATCAAACATAATGTCGCATCAGCGTTTACAGCTACTTGGTCGAATACTTGCCCAGTAGAAGCAACCAAGCCACTGGGCACATCAACTGCAACGACCAAAGTGCCGTTGTACTGCGCGGCATTGTTAAGACTATTAATCGCCTGTTTATAAATACCATCAGGCGCGCGATCTAAACCTATACCAAATAACGCATCGACGTAGACGTCTGCTTGTAGCTGCTCATTTACGTTTTGCTTGTCATCAGAACTCATGTCTTCAAAGCGTAAATAGTCACAGTTAGCAGACAGCGCTATTTTCAGGGCTTTGTTGGCATCAGATAAAGAACTTTGTTGGTTAGATTGCTGGGTTGTCTCAGCCATCAAAAAATCCTGTTTGTCAAAACCGACGGCTGTTATCTCTACTTGCCAGCCCAATTGCTGTAAATAATAAGCAATCAACCAACCATCACCGCCGTTATTACCCTTCCCGACCCAGACATTCGCTCGAGGCGAACAATTATTGCGATTATGAGTGTTAGTAAATGCAAAGGAATGAAAATTAAGCATTTTTTGCTCATAAAGCGCCATAATATAATGCGCCATTTGCCATGCGGCCTGCTGCATCAATCCAAAACTGTCGTGACCTTCAGCAAACCACACCTGCTCCATGGCATAAATTTGATTGCTGCTATACAGCGCTACAGGCATGGTCGTTTTTGTGAATACATTGGTTGATACTGACATGGCTTATCCTCGCTTATTTTTATTTACTGGTCTTATTATTTTAATCATAAGGTAATGTATGAGTAGTATCAGCTCTATTAGATTTTACGAGAGCTTACAGTTTGGTAAAAATACAGATTTATTCATTTTACTACTTGCGCTCGTAACTCACTGGCTTATCATACTGCTATTCACATTATCATTTATAGCGCATTATGAATAGCAAAGCCCAACCTACGCACCTTCAATCAACACAGTCAGGCGCACAGACCTCAGATGCTCACAATTTAGCAGCGCAGACATCTGCGCCTAATCATGCAGGGCAAGCAAGAATTGCCGTTCATAATGCGTCAGAATTTGCTACACCGGCAGACGTCAAACAATGGATTAAAACCCAAGCGCAAGCCCTAGGATTTGCTGACTGTGGTTTTTTATCAGTGCATCATCCTTTATTTGTTCAGCAAACAGAGCACTTAAAGCAATGGCTAGCGAAAGGGTATGAAGGGCAATTGCAGTTTATGCATCATAACCATCATTTACGGGCGCAACCTACGCTATTGGTAGAAGGCGCAAAAACCATTATTAGCGTGCGTATGGATTATTTAACCCAAACGCCCACGCCACGCGTAGTCACTGATAACGCTTATCCCAATCAAGGTATCATCGCCCGTTATGCCAGAGGACGTGACTATCATAAAACCATGCGTAGTCGCCTAAAACAACTGGCATTAAAAATAGAAACCATGCTCCCTGAATGGCAGCATCTTAATATCGGCTCAGAGCAGGACTTTATTTTTCGCCCCTTTAGCGATTCTGCGCCTATCTTTGAGCGTCCTATTGCCGATGCGGCGGGGCTTGGCTGGACGGGCAAACATACCCTGCTCATAAACAAGCAAGCTGGTTCGTTTTTTGTATTAGGCGAGCTATTTATGAGCCTTGAGCTGCCGGATGACGAACCGGTCAAGGAGCATTGCGGCAGTTGCAGCGCCTGTATTGACGTCTGCCCTACTCAGGCTATTATCGCGCCCTATGAGCTTAACGCTTCTGCTTGTATCTCTTACCTTACCATTGAACACGACGGCATTATTGATAGCAAATATCGCCGTGCCATCGGTAATCGTATCTTTGGTTGTGACGACTGTCAGCTTATTTGTCCGTGGAATCGCTACGCCAATATCACGTCAGTAGAAGATTTTGCTCCAAGGCACAACCTTGATAACAGCAGTTTGCTTGAGCTATGGCAATGGCAAGAAGCGGAGTTTATGAAAAAAACCGAAGGCAGTCCGCTTAGACGCACCGGTTACGTGAATTTTTTACGCAATATCGCCATTGGCCTTGGCAATGCCGATGGTAGTACGGAAATAATTACTCAGCTGCAAGCAAAATTAGGCGTTCATAATGCCATGCTGGACGAACATATCCATTGGGCAATTAAAGAACAGCAGGTAAAATTAGAAAATTTAAAACCGTAAATGCTATGGAAAATAAAGACCAAAAAAAAATGCCTCTAATGTTAGGAAGAGGCATTTTTGTTAGCGGTTAACTTTAAATATTTATGT